>DASZJM010000800.1:0-2609 GCA_035948165.1 Candidatus Methylomirabilota bacterium | reverse complement strand
GCCACCAAGGTCGCGACCCCGTCGGAGCAGATCGGCGCCTCCATCAGCGTGGTCAACGGGGACGACTTCCAGACCTATCACTACCCGACGGTGGACGAGGCCCTCCGCAACGTGCCCGGTGTCGAGATCCGGCGGTCGGGCTCCTACGGCAAGACCTCCAGCATCACCATCCGGGGCGCCAACGCCAACCAGGTGCAGGTCCTGGTCGACGGGGTGCGGGTGAAGAGCCCGACTCTCGGCCAGGTGGATCTCTCCGATCTCTCTCCGGACCTGATCGAGCGGATCGAGATCGTCCGGGGCGCCCAGTCGACGCTCTATGGAGCCGACGCGATCGGCGGGGTGGTCAACATCATCACCCGCAAGGGCTCGGGCGGGCCGTTCCAGGCCTCGGTGCAGCAGGAGGTGGGCAACTACGACACGCTCGCCAGCCGCACCACCGTGAGCGGGGCGTGGAAGATCCTCAACTACGCACTGTCGGCCTCCCACTTCGAGAGCAACGGCCAGTTCCAGAACGACGGGGTCGACGTCAACGCGCTGAGCGCGCGGATCGGGGCCACGCTGCCCTTGAACTCCTCGCTCGACTTCATCTTCCGGTACAACAAGAGCGACATTGGGGTGCCGGTGAAAGGGGTGTTCCCGGGTCCCCAGCCGATCGTGCCGATCATCAATCCGAACGCCAGGCAGCAGTCGGAGACCACCATCTACACCCTGCAGGGCAAGACCCGACCGGTGGAGTGGTGGGAGACCCAGGGGCGTATCTCCCGCTACGAGAACAGCCAGGGTTTCCAGGACCCGGCCGATCCCGGCGTCGACTTCGACTTCCAGACCTTCTCGCAGGTCGACGTGGTGCGGAAGGAGGCGGAGTGGGTCAACTCCTTCTTCATCGGCAAGTGGAGCACCAGCAGCGTGGGGCTCGAGTACCGCCGGGAGGAAGGGGAGAACAAGGGGGTCTTCCGCGCCGCCACCGAGACCAACTCGGTGTTCTTCGAGCAGCAGCTGCGCTTCTTCGATCGGCTGTTCGTCACGGGCGGCTTCCGGGTGGAGGACAACAGCGTTTTCGGCACCACGACCACCGAGCGCGGGTCGGTCGCCTTCGTGATCAAGGAGACGGGCACGCGGCTCCACGGCAGCGCGGGGACCGGTTTCCGGGCGCCCACCTTCAACGATCTGTTCTTCCCCGACTTCGGCAATCCGACCCTGCAGCCTGAGAAGAGCCTCTCGTACGACTTCGGGGTCGACCAGAAGCTCTGGAAGGATCGCATCCGCCTCGGGCTGACCTACTTCCAGAACAACTTCACGAACCTGATCACGTGCTGCGTCTCCATCCCCACCGCGCCGTTCGGGGGGCCGATCAACGTGGGCCGGGCTCGCAGCGCGGGCATCGAGTTCACCTCCGAGGTGGACCTGCTGCCCAACCTGGTTGCGTCGCTGAACTACACCTACACGGATTCCGAAAACCTGGCCACCGACCGGCCCCTGCCGCGCGAGCCGCGCCACCGCTGGAACATCGGCCTCACCTGGGAGCCGATCGCGCGGCTCTCCCTGTTCACCCAGGTGCACGTGGTGACCGAGCAGTTCGAGCCGTTCGGCGAGGTGTACAACAGCGGGTACACGCGGGTGGACATCGGCGGGACATGGCGGATCCTCGACCGCATGGGGTGGCTGCGCAAGCTCGAGCTGACCGCCCGCATCCAGAACCTGCTCAACGAGGGCTACGCGGAGGTGCGCGGCTTCCCGGCCCTCGGCATCAACGCCCTCGTGGGGCTGCGGGCCTCGTTCTAGCCGCCGCGATGATCGCCGGGGTGTCCGTCGAGGCGGGACAGGAGGCGATGGTGCTCGTGAGCGAGCGCCCGCTTCGCGTCCTGTCCTCGGCGGTGCACCACGGCGGCCTCGTCGAGGCCCGCGCGGTGGTGAACCTGCACGTGGACAAGGGCGACCCGTGCGCGGACCCGGAGGGCATGATCGCGGCGTTCGCCCGCGGCGCCCGCGTTCCGGCGCCATGGGTCGGGCTCCTGACCGGCGCGCTCACCGAGCGCGCCGCGATCGTCACGGAGTCGGCCGGCGAGATCGGAGCGCTCGCCGTCGTCACCGTCGGGCTCAGCAACCTGGTCGCGGCCGGCCACTCGCCGATCGCGACCTGGACGCCCTCGACGATCAACACGGTGGTGGTGGTCGACGCCGACCCGGAGCCCGCCGCGCTCGTCAACGCGGTGATCACCGTCACCGAGGTCAAGGGCCTTGCGCTCCGCGCGGCCGGTATCGTGATGGGGGACGGCGTCGCGGCCTCCGGCACCTCGACCGACGCGGTGGTGATCGCGGCCACCGGCCGCGGCGCACGCGCCCGCTTCGGCGGGCCCGCGAGCCCGCTCGGCTGGGCGGTCGCGCGGGCGGTGCGGGGCGCGCTCGACCGCGGCATCCGCGACTGGCTGGAGCGGCAGCGATGAGCCGTGTCGCCCGAATCGGCGGTGTGACTCTCTCGGTGGTCGCCCACGTCGGGGTGGGCGCCCTGCTGCTCAGCCTGTCGGTCATGGACTGGAGCCCGCCGCTCTTCGTGGACCTGACCGAGGTTGGCGACGCTGCGGACGGCCGGGCGGGGGCCGCCGGCGGCG
>DASZJM010000799.1:0-1848 GCA_035948165.1 Candidatus Methylomirabilota bacterium | reverse complement strand
GCCCGGCCCGTACGTGACGCTCGCGGTGAGCGACGCGGGCACCGGGATGAGCGCGGAGACCGCGGCCCACATCTTCGAGCCGTTCTTCACCACCAAGGAGCAGGGGAAGGGGACGGGGCTCGGCCTCTCCACCGTGTACGGGATCGTCGAGCAGAGCCGGGGGCACATCGAGGTGGCGAGCGAGCTGGGCCGCGGCACCACCTTCACCATCTTCCTCCCGCGCGAGGAGGCGGCGGTGGCCGGCGCCCCCGTCGATACCGGCCGGCGGCTGCGCACCACCGCGCGTACCGTGCTGGTGGTGGACGACGAGCCGGAGGTGCTCGAGCTGGCCTCCGAGATCCTGCGCCGCGTCGGCTACACGGTGCTGGAGGCGACCGACGGCGCGAGCGCCCTCGAGGTCGCCGGGCGCCACGAGGGCCCGATCCACCTGCTGGTCACGGACATGGTGATGCCCGGCATGTCGGGGCGCGACCTGGCCGAGCGGCTATGCGCGCTCCGCGCGTCGCTGCGCGTGCTGTTCATCTCGGGCTACGTGCAGGACGCCTCCGCCCGCGCGGCCCTGGCCAGCGAGCGCTCCGCCTTCGTGGCCAAGCCCTTCACGCCCGAGCTGCTCACCGACCGGGTCCGCGAGCTCCTCGCCACCGCCGACGCCGAGACGTAAGCCGCTGGGCGTCCGCTACCCGCGGAGGTTGCCGTCGATGCGCACGTCCAGCAGATAGGGGCCGCCCGAGGCGAGGCCGCGCTGAAGGGCGGTCGCCACGTCCGCGGTCTTCTCCACGATCTCGCCCGGCACGCCCTGCGCGCGGGCGAGCCCCACGTAGTCGAGGCCCGGTTTCACCAGATCCATCGCCACGTAGTGGTTGTCCTCCGCCGAGAAGCCCTTCAGCGCCTGGGTCCGCTGCTTGAGAATGCGATAGGACTGGTTGTTGAAGATGACGAACACCACCGCGATGGAGTCGTGGGCGGCCGACCACAGCGACTGGATCGTGTACATCGCGCTGCCGTCGCCCACCAGCGCGACGACCGGCCGGTCGGGCTGGGCGAGCTTCACGCCCAGCGAAGCGGGCAGGCCCCAGCCGATGCCGCCGCCGCGGAGGCCGTAGAAGCCGCGGTGGTCGCGGGCCCGCAGGAGCTCGCGCACCCCGTGGCCCGAGGAGATCGACTCGTCGACGATGATCGCCTCGTCCGGGACCGCGCCCGCCACCGCGCCCACCAGCGCGAGCGGGCTGATCGGCGAGCGGCTCGCCTGCGAGGCCGCCTCCTGACGGAGCGCCTCGCGGCGCGCCTCCTGCGCCACCCGCAGACGCTCCATCCGCGCGCCGTGCTCCTTGGCCTGCGCCGGGCTCAGGCGGCGCCGCAGCGCCTCCACCAGCTCGGGCAGCGTCGCCTTCGGATCGCCCTGGATCGCGACCTGCGCCGGGTAGTTCTTGCCGATCTCCCACGGATCGAGATCGAGGTGGATGAGGGGCAGCCCCTCCGGCATCGGCTCCACGTCGGACGGCAGCGAGAGCGTGAAGAGGTCGCCGCCTACCGAGAACAGCAGGTCGTGCTGCATGAGGAGCTGCCGGATCGGCTGGCCCAGGCGCGGGACCGGTCCGTGGTAGAGCGGATGGGTGAACGGGAACGAGCACGTCGACGGCACGCACTCGGTGTAGACCGGGGCGCCCAGCGTCTCGGCCAGCTCCGCCATCTCGGCGAGCGCGTCGCCGTGCGCGACCGCGTCGCCCGAGATGAGTACCGGGCGCGACGCCTTCACCAGCAGGTCGGCGGCCGCCTCGATCGCGGCGCGGTCGCCGCGGATGCGCGGCGCCACCCGCGTCGGCTGCAGCAGGTCGAGCTCGCGCTCCG
>DASZJM010000798.1:0-4902 GCA_035948165.1 Candidatus Methylomirabilota bacterium | reverse complement strand
CATGAAGGACTCCGGCTTCTTCGTCCCCAAGGCCCAGCTCGGCCGCCTGGCCCAGGCCTTCCCGATCGATCCCGCCACCGGCGAGAAGATCTCGCTGATCGACGTGACCACGCAGCCCAAGTACGAGTCCGGCGGGGGCGGGGGCGTCTCCACCACGGAGGACTACCTGCGCTTCGCCCAGATGCTGCTCGGCGGCGGCCACCTCGGCCCCGCGCGCCTCCTGAGCCGCACCACCGTCGCCTTCATGGCCTCCGACCACCTGGGGCCGATCAGCGGCACCATGCACCGGCCCGGCTACACGTTCGGGCTCGGCTTCCAGGTGCGCAAGGACGTGGGGCTCGACGGCCAGTCGGGCTCGATCGGCGAGTACGGCTGGGCCGGGGCGGGCGGCACCTACTTCTGGATCGACCCGAAGGAGCAGCTCATCGCGATCCTGATGACCCAGGCCCCCGGCCCTTCGCGGACCTACTACCGCCAGCTCTTCAAGGAGCTGGTGCAGCAGGCGCTGGTCGACTGAGCGCGGAGACGGATCCCATGCCCGGACTCCACGAGGTGGACGTGCTCGACACGCCGTACGCGCGCCCGGGCGGGCTCGAGCTGCTGGCCCGCGTCTACCGTCCGCGGGGCGACGCGCCCGCGCCGCGCGCGGCGCTGGTCTACGTCCACGGCGGGGCCTGGGCGCGCCTGGACCGTACCGCCGACGCGATCCTGTGCGAGGCGCTCGCCGCGTCCGGCCGCGTGGTGGTCGCGCTCGACTTCCGGCAGGCGCCCGACCATCGCTTCCCCGCCGCGAGCGCCGACGTGGCGGCCGGCGTTCGCTTCGCCCGCGCCCACGCGCCGCGGCTCGGGGTCGATCCCGCGCGCGTCGGCCTGCTCGGCAGCTCGAGCGGCGGCCACCTGGCCCTGCTGCACGCGGTGCGCCCCGACGCGCCCGAGGCCGCGGGCACGCCGGTGGTGACGCCGGACGGCGCGCTCGACGCGAACCCGCGCGACGCGCCGGTGGCCTTCGTGGTGGCGCTCTACCCGGTCGCCGATCCGCTGGCCCGCTACCGCTACGCGCTCACGCGCGAGCACGAGCCGCCCCCGCCATCCGGGTTCGACGCCAAGCGGCTGATCGCCTCGCACCGGGCCTTCTTCGCCGACGAGGCCGCGATGGCGGGCGCGAGCGTCACCCGCCTCGTGGCCGAGGGCCGGGCCACCGCGCGGCCTCCGGTGTGGGTGGCGCAGCCCGACCTCGACGACAACGTGCCCGCCGCAATCACCGAGGCCTTCGTCGACGCCTACCGCAAGGCGGGAGGCCACGTGGAGCGCGCGCACTTTCCCGAGTCCCGTCACGGCTTCGCCCAGCAGGCGAGCCCGGCCACCGACAAGTGCGTCGCGGACGCGCTGGAGTTCGTCGGACGGCAGAGCGGGCCCATGCAGGGAGCCTGACCATGGGACCGAGCATCGATCTGCTGCTCCAGATCAACGCGGCCTTCAACAGCCAGGACGTCAGCCGGATCGTGGCGTTCTTCGCGGACGACGCGACCTTCCTCATGGCCCGCGGCCCCGAGCCCTGCGGCCGCCGGGTGACCGGCAAGGCGGCCATCGGCCAGGTGCTGGCGGACCGCTTCAAGGTCATCCGCGACATGCGCTGGGACCACATCGACCACTTCGTGACCGGCAACCGGGCGGTCTCGATCTGGACGGTCACCGGTACCGGCGCCGACGGCGAGCGGCTCGACTACCAGGGCTGCGACATCTACGAGTTCCGCGGCGACAAGATCCTGAACAAGGACACCTACTGGAAGCTGGTGGAGCAGCGCGCCCGCCTCTGATTCCCATGCGACGCGTCCTGACCAATGCGACGGTGATCGACTGCGTCACGCCCCGGCCGATCTCCGGGGCCAGCGTCACCATCGACCGCGGCCGCATCGTGGAGGTGCTCGACGGGAGCCGGTCCCCCGACACCCGCGACGCCGACGTCGTCGACGTGGGCGGGGCCTACCTGCTCCCCGGGCTCTGGGACGTCCACATCCATCCCGACTACCTCGCGGGGACCGGCGCCTCGGTGGCCGAGCAGACCGCGCTCTTCGGCCATCGCCTGATGGAAGCCCTGACCGAGAGCGGGGTGGTCGGGGTGCGCTGCGCCGGCGCCAGCCACTTCATGGACGTGGCGTGGAAGCGGGCGTTCGACGCGGGGCAGTACGTCGGCCCCCGGGTCTTCGCGGCCGGCCACTTCCTGACCACGACCGGCGGCCACTTCCTCACCTCCGGCCACGCGCGGGAGTGCGACGGCCCCTACGGCTTCGTGCGCGCCATCCGCGAGCAGATCAAGAACGGGGTCGACCACATCAAGCTCAACCTGACCGGCGGCATCATGGGCCCGGCGTGGGACCGCCACTCGCAGTCGTTCCTGCTCGACGAGGAGCTCGAGGCCGCCTTCGCGATCTGCCGCAAGCGCGGCTTTCGGGTCATGGCCCACGCCACGAACCCGGAGTCGGTGGTGGCCGCGGCCCGCCTGGGCGCCCACAGCGTGGAGCACGGCTACATCATGGACGACGCGTGTGTCGAGGCCCTGCGCGCCCACTCGACGTGGTACGTCCCGACGCTGGCCATCAGCCACCTGACTCCGGACCAGGCGCGCGACCCGTGGGAGAAGCGCTGGGTCGAGCAGCGCGCGCTCACCCCGGATCTCTGCCGGCGCGCGGACGCGGCGGCGGAGCCGCACCGCGAGGGCTTCCGGCGCGCCCTCGCCGCCGGCGTGCCGATGGCGCTCGGCTCGGACATCCGCCCGCTGCGGGAGGCGGCGCTGCTGGAGCTCGGCCTCTGGGTCGCGGCGGGCGCCACCCCGTGGCAGGCGCTGCTCGCCGCCACCCGGCACGCGGCCGCCCTCTGCGGGGTGGGCGACGATCTCGGCACCATCGAGCCGGGCAAGCTCGCGGACCTCATCGTGGTGGCCGCCAACCCGCTCGAGCACATCACCAATCTCCGCCGACTGCTCCTCGTGCTGAAGGAGGGGCGCATCGTCTCGGACAAACGCGCATCGGAGCGACCGACATGACCAGGATCGATCCCGTGTGGCAGGGCGTCGCCGAGCTCTCCACCGCCTTCGGCGCCCGGACCCTCTCCCCCGTCGACGCGGTGACCGCGCTGCTCGACCGCATCGAGCGCCGCGACCCCGCGCTCCACTCGTTCATCGCGGTGTACGGCGACGACGCCCGGCTCGCCGCCGAGGGCGCCGACCGTGCGATCCGCTCCGGTCACCGGGTGGGGCCGCTGCACGGCGTGCCCATCGCGCTCAAGGACCTGGTCGATCTGGAGGGCCGCGTCACCACCGGCGGGTCGAAGGTCTGGGCCAACCGGGTCTCGCCGGTCACCGCCACGCTGGCCGAGCGGGCGATCGCGGCGGGGATGATCGTGCTCGGCAAGACCCACACCGTCGAGTTCGCGATGGGCAGCTGGGGCACCAACACCCACATGGGCACCCCGCGCAACCCGTGGGACCTCGGCACCCATCGCACGCCGGGCGGGTCGTCCAGCGGCTCGGCGGTGGCGGTGGCGGCCGGCCTCGCCCCGGTCGCCATCGGCACCGACACCGGCGGCTCGGTGCGCCTGCCCGCGGGCTGGTGCGGCATCGTCGGCCTGAAGGTGACCGCGGGGCGCATCAGCACCTACGGGGTGCTGCCGCTCTCCTTCACGCTCGACACGCCGGGCCCGATCGCGCGCTCGGTGGAGGACGCCGCGATCCTCTTCAAGCTGCTGAACGGCCCCGACCCGCGGGATCCGCAGACGCTCGCGTGGACCGCGGCCGACCCGCTGCCCACCCTGCGGCGCGGCGTCGCCGGCCTCCGCGTCGCGGTGATGCCCGACGCGGAGCGGAGCGGCGTCGATCGCGAGGTGCTGGCCGCCTACGACGCCTCGGTGGACGCGCTGGCCAAGCTCGGGGCCCAGGTGGTGCGCGTGGCGCTGCCGCACCGCTTCAGCGACTACGCGGCGGCCACCGGGCGCATCATCGGCGCGGAGGGCTACCGCTTCGTCGGCCACCTCGTGGACGACCCGGCCCAGCCGGTCGACCCGCACGTGCGCCCGCGCATCCAGATCGGCCGCGGGGTGTCCGCCCGCGACTACCTGCTCGCGCTGTCGGAGCGCGAGACCCACCGGCGCGCGGTCGAGGCCGCGCTGGCCGACGTCGACGCGCTCCTCACTCCCACCGCGCTCACCCCGCCGATCCCCGTCGAGCAGGCCGACCAGGCCGGCACCGCCGCGCACTTCACGCGGCCGGTGAACTACCTCGGGCTCTGCGGCCTCGCGGTGCCGAACGGCTTCACCGCGGGCGGCCTGCCGCTGTCGCTCCAGATCGTCGCCCACGCGGGCGACGAGGCGACCGCGCTCCGCATCGGCTGGGCCTACGAGGAGGCCACCGACTGGCACACGCGCCGGCCGCCCGAGCGATGAGATGGCCGATCTGACCCGCCCCTACGACGTGCTGGTGATCGGCGGCGGCAACGCCGCCCTCTGCGCCGCCATCACCGCGCGCGAGGCCGGGGCCCGCGTGCTCCTGGTCGAGCACGCGCCGCGCGCGATGCGCGGCGGCAACAGCCGGCACACCCGCAACCTGCGGGCCATGCACCTGGCCCCCACCGCCGTCCTCACCGACGCGTACGCGGAAGCGGAGTACTGGGAGGACCTGCGCCGGGTGACCGGCGGCGCCACCAGCGAGGGGCTCGCCCGCATGACGATCCGCGCCTCCGCGGAGGCGACCGCGTGGGCGGAGGCGCGCGGCGTGCGCTTCCAGCCCTCGCTCACCGGCACCCTCAATCTCTCGCGCACCAACGCGTTCTTCCTCGGCGGGGGCAAGGCCCTGGTCAACGCCTACTACCGCACCGCCGAGCGCCTGGGCGTCGACGTCCTGTACGACAC
>DASZJM010000797.1:0-2446 GCA_035948165.1 Candidatus Methylomirabilota bacterium | reverse complement strand
CCACGTCTCGCCGCCGTCCAGGCTGCGCATCGCCCCGCCCACCTCGAGCGCGGCGTAGATGTGCTCGGGCTGCGCGGGATCGATGGCCATGCGCATCACCCGGCACGCGAACGGCATCTTCACCCGCTCGGCCTGCACCGCCTTCGGCAGCCGGCGCCACGTGGCGCCCTCGTCGTCGCTGCGGAAGATGCCGACCGGGGAGGTCCCGGCCAGGAGAGTGCGGGGCCGGGTGGGGTGGACCAGGATGGACCACACCTCGCCGCCGTTGTCGGGGAAGGGGAGGCGCTCCCAGCGCTCGCCGCGGTCGACGCTGCGGTAGGGCCCGTTCTGGGTGCCCACGTACACCACATCGGGATTGGTCGGGTGCACGGTGATGGCCTGCACGTGGGCCATCTCCGGGAGCCCCTTGCTCATGAGCTCCCAGGCGTTTGCCCCGTCCCCCCGGCGAAAGACGCCGCTGGCCGTCCCGGAAGTCCACCGTGCCGCGCCGACGTAGATGTGAGAGGGCCCCGTCGCCATGTCCGCACCCCTTTCCGGTGACCGTCGTGTCCGGGTGGTTTCGTGCGCCACAGCATAGCAAGGGCGACCCCGTGCGCAAGCCCCCGGGGCGGCGGGGGAGCCGGCGCACGAATTCCTTGGCCCCCGCGGCGGGACAGCCTAGCCTGCCTATGATGGCCCCTGACTCCCCCGGGACCAAAGACGTCGCGGGCGCGTCCACCGCCTTCCTGCCGCTCGCCCAGGTCCTGGAGGAGGAGTTCGTCGCGCTGCACGGGCCGCTGCCCCGGGGCCCGGGCCGCCCCGACGAGGGCGGCCGGATTCCCGCGCTCTACGAGGCGATTCACGCGCTACCCGAGAAGCGCTCCGCGCTCTGCCTGTCGGGAGGCGGCATCCGCAGCGCGACCTTCGCGCTGGGCGTGCTGCAGGGCCTGGCCCGCGCCGGGCTCCTGACCCAGTTCCACTATCTCTCCACCGTGTCCGGGGGCGGCTACATCGGCTCGTGGCTGAGCGCGTGGATCCACCGCAGCGGCAACGACGCGGAGAAGATCGCCGGCGAGCTGGCGTCGCTCACGCCGCGGGCCAAGCTCGATCCCGAGCCCGGGCCGATCTCGCACCTGCGCGAGTTCAGCAACTACCTGAGCCCGCGGGCGGGACTGATGACGACCGACGCGTGGACGCTGCTGGGCACCATCCTGCGCAACATGATCCTGATCTGGCTGGTGCTGGTCCCGTTGCTCGCCGCGGCTCTCATGCTGCCGCGCCTCTACCTCTCGCTGCTTCTCTGGGTCAACACCGCGGGGGCGTCCTTCAGGCCCGGCGCCCTGCTGGTGGTCGGGGGCGTGCTGCTCGCCTGGGCGGTGGCGTACATCGCCGCGACCATCCCCAGCAGCACCACCGCGCGCCGGGGACAGGGCAAGTTCCTCGTCTTCTGCCTGCTCCCGCTGCTTCTCGGCCTGGGCTGCCTGACCATCTACTGGGCCGCGATCTCGGGCCGGGCCGGCGCCGCGGCCGGGGTGCCACTACCCGGGCTCTTCGAGTTCGCGCGGTTCGGCGTTCTCGTGCACCTCCTGGCCTGGATCGGGTACACGCTCTGGCTCCGGAGCCCGTGGGGCCACCGCCAGCCGCCGCGCGCCTCGCTCGGCGGGCGGCTGGTGAACCTCGTGGCCGATTTCCTCGTGGTGGTCGTCGCCGGCGCGGTGGGGGGAGCGATCGCGTGGCTGCTGGCCGCCAAGCTGTTCAGCCGCGTGGCCTACGCCGTGATCCTCTATGCCGCGCTGGCTCCCGGGTTCGTGGTGGGCGCGTTCCTCCTCGCCGCGACCGCGCTGGTGGGCCTGCTGAGCCGCTGGACCGAGGACGACGATCGCGAGTGGTGGTCGCGCTGCGGCGCATGGTTCCTGATCGCGGGCTGTGCGTGGACCGTGTTCGGCGCGCTCGTCCTGTTCGGGCCGGTGCTGCTCTCCGACGTCTGGATCAGTCGGGCCCTCGCCGCGGTCGGCGGGGTGTCGGGGCTGATGGCGGTGGTGGGGGGATGGTTCACCAAGCTGACCACACGCGACCGGACGTCCAGCCAGATGAAGGGGAGCGACCGGCTCATGGCCCTGGCGGTGCCGCTGGCCGGGATGGTGTTCACGGCGGTGCTGGCGATCGGCCTCTCCACGTTGATCTCCGGACTACTGGGCTGGTTGATCACCCGGAGCGGCGACAAGGTGGGCGGGCTCGAGCAGTGGGGAGACTGGCCGCACGGCCCCTTCGATCACGTAGGCGTCCTGGTGTCGTCGCCGGTCGACATCGTCGCTGGCGTGGCGGCGGCGCTCGCCGTCCTCGGGCTCCTGATGGCGTGGTTCATCAACACCAACCAGTTCTCGCTCCACGCGATGTATCGCAACCGGCTGATCCGGGCGTACCTGGGAGCGTCCAACAGCGATCGGCACGCGAACCCGTTCACCGG
>DASZJM010000796.1:0-9245 GCA_035948165.1 Candidatus Methylomirabilota bacterium | reverse complement strand
TGGTACCGCATGAGCGCCCCGGGTTGGCGCGCGCCGGCGCGACGCTGTATCGTAGTGCCCATGACGATGCGGATCGGGCGGCGAGCGTTCTTGGGCGGGAGCCTGGCCCTGCTGCTGCGCACGCCGGCCCTGGCCGGACCGTCGGCGACGGTGTACAAGGATCCCACCTGAGGCTGCTGCCAGGCGTGGGTGGGCCACCTGCGCGCCAGCGGCTTCGAGGTCCGGGAGGAGAACGTCGCCGACCTTGTGCCGGTCAAGCGGCGGCTCGGAGTTCCGTCGGCGCTCCAGTCCTGCCACACCGCGGTGATCGGCGACTACGTCGTCGAGGGTCACGTGCCCGCGGATCTGATCCAGCGCCTGCTCCGTGAGCGCCCCGCCGTCCTCGGGCTCGCCGTCCCCGGCATGCCGGTCGGCGCCCCGGGTATGGAGACGCCGGGGCGGACCGCCGAGCGCTACGACGTGCTGACGTTCGACCGGAGCGGGCGCACCACCGTCTTCGCGCGACGCTGACCGCCGCGGGCGGACCGGTCAGGCCCTGGAGACAGGCACGATCGTCTGGGTCCGCGACCTCACGTGCGGAGCGAACTGGTACCAGCCTCGCATCGCCTGGAACTCCGGGGTCGCGGTGGCCTCGGGGCCGTCCAGCTCGTAGACGGTCGTGTAGATCCGCCTCGCGACCTTCTCGGTCTTGCCGCCCACGGTCTCCGATATCGTCCCCGCGGACACGTACCGGCGCCCCCGACGTACCCCCGGGCAGCGCAGCGCGTCCGGCAGGTGGACGGTGTCGTACCAGCGATTCCATTCGGCCTCCACCGCCTCATCGACCTCGGCGGTGACGATCAGCAGACATTCTGGGAAGTGGGCAGGTAAGTGGGCCGGCAAGTCGGACACTGGGCTCCTCCTCTGCATGCGCGCGATCCATTCCTCGAGCCGGATCGGAGCCGACCCGGCTGGACGCCGTACCGCGATCTGCGGTAGCGTTCCGCGTGGAGGATGCGCCATGGCCCCCCTACAGATCAAGCCGCTCCATCCCTCGCTGGGTGCCGAGGTGACCGGCGTCGACCTGGCCGCCCCGCTCGACGGGCCGACCCGCGAGGCGCTGAACCGCGCCCTCGCCGATCACCTGGCCCTGGTCCTGCGCGAGCAGTCCCTGACCCCCGCCCAGTACCTCGCGGCCGCGTCCGCGTTCGGGCCGCCGATGGCGCAGCACTACTCGCAGCACAACATGCCGGACTTCCCGTTGATCGGGCTGATCTGGCATCGGAACGGCCAGCGGCCCGCCGAGCAGTGGCACACCGACCACACCAACCGCGAGCGTCCGCCCGCGGCCACGATCCTCCACGGGGTGGAGATCCCCTCGGCGGGCGGCGGCACCAGCGTGGCGAGCATGCGCGCGGCCTACCTCGCGCTCCCGGTGGAGGAGCGCCGGCGCATCGAGGCGCTGACGACCTTCAACGGCCTCGACGGCCACGCCGACACGCGGCCGGAGGATCAGGAGAAGTACGGCCGGCCGGTCGAGCACCCCATGGTCCGCACCCACCCGGTGCACGGCTCGCGCGCGGTCTACTTCCACATCTCCAAGGCGACCCACGTGAGCGGCATGACCCCGGACGCGAGCCGCGCCTACCTGCGCGAGCTGCTCGACCGCATGATCCGGCCCGAGGTCGTCTACCACCACGTGTGGCGCAAGGGCGACGTGCTGGTCATCGACAACCGCGCCACCATGCACCGGGCCCGCGGCGACTACGACCGCGGCCAGAGCCGCGTGCTGTGGCGGATCATCGTGGAGGGCGACCGGCCGCGGCTGGTCTGAGGGGCGCCCGTGCGCGTGGACCGGATCTTCGAGGGGGGCACGCTCCTGACCATGGATCCCGCGCGCCCGCGCGCCACCGCGCTCGCGGTGCTGGGCGGCCGCATCGTGGCGGTGGGCGACGGCGACGAGCTGCGCCGCCACCTCGACGCGCAGCGGGTGGTGAGCCTGCAGGGGCGCGCCGTCGTGCCCGGCTTCCACGACGCGCACAACCACATGCCGTCGTTCGGGATGGGCTTGGCCGACGTGCCGCTCGCCTCGCCGCCGATCGGCAGCGTGGACGACATCCTCCGCGCGGTGAAGGCGCGCGCGGCGGGCCAGCCGCCCGGCACCTGGGTCGTGGGCGGCGGCTACGACCAGAACAAGCTCGCGGAAGGGCGGCACCCGCGCGCCGCCGAGCTGGACGCGGTCGCGCCCGATCACCTGGTGTGGCTCCGCCACACCTCCGGCCACATGTGCGTGGTGGGTGGTCGCGTGCTCGACGCCATCGGCATCGACCGCGTGCCGGTGCCCGAGGGCGGTGTGGTGGAGCGCGACGCGGCCGGGCGCCCCACCGGGCTCCTGCAGGAGCAGGCGCAGGCCCTCGTGCGCGCGCTGGTCTACCCGTACCCGCAGGCCGAGCTGGTGGAGGCCATCGGGCGCGCGAGCCTACACTACCTCCGCGAGGGCCTCACGAGCGTCCAGGAAGCGGGAGTCGGCGCCGGGCTCGTCGCGCGCAGCCCGGTGGAGCTGGCCGCGTGGCAGGAGGCGCGGCGGCAGGGGCGGCTCGGGGTGCGGGCCACGCTGATGGTCGCGGCCGAGGCCCTCCACGACCTGCCGCACGCCGCCGCGGACGGCGACGGCTTCGGCCTGGATCTCGGCCTCCGCACCGGGTGGGGCGACGAGTGGCTCCGCATCGGCGCGATGAAGATCTTCTCCGACGGCTCGCTCATCGGCCGCACCGCCGCCATGTGCTGCGACTTCGCGAACGAGGCGGGCAACCGCGGCTTCTTCCAGATGGACGTCGAGCGGCTCCGCCGGACGATCACCCGCGCCCACCGGGCGGGCTGGCAGGTGGCGACCCACGCCATCGGCGACCGCGCGATCGCCACCGTGCTCGACATCTATCGCGACGCGCTCGCCGCGCACCCGCGCCTCGATCACCGTCACCGCATCGAGCACTGCGGCGTCTGCCGGCCGGAGGACGTGGGGCGGCTCGCCGCGCTCGGGGTCATCCCGGTGCCGCAGGGCCGCTTCATCAGCGAGATCGGCGACGGCATGCTGGCCGCCCTCGGGCCCGAGCGCTCGACCTGGTGCTACCGCCAGCGCAGCTTCCTCGCCGCCGGCCTGCCCCTGCCCGGCAGCTCCGACCGCCCGGTGGTGCAGGGCGCCCCGCTGCTGGGCATCCACGACATGGTCAACCAGCGGACCGCGAGCGGGCGGCCCTTCAACCCGGCGGAGGCCATCGGCGCGGAGGAGGCGATCCGCTGCTACACGCTCCACTCCGCGCACGCCGCGTTCCGCGAGGGCGATCTGGGCTCGCTGGAGGCGGGCAAGCTCGCCGACTTCGCGGTGCTCTCCGCCGACCCCACCGCGATCGCGCCGGACCGCATCGCCGCGATCGAGGTCCTCGCGACCGTGGTGGGCGGCCGCGTCGCGCACGATCGGATGGGGCTCGGCTGATCAGCCGCCCGGCGGGCGGTATCCGGCTCCCTGCGCCAGGAGCAGGGCGTCGAAGCCCTCGTCGGGCGTCATGAGGATGGTGGTCTTGAAGTCCTTCACCGCCCCGCTACCCGCGATGGCCATGGAGAAGGCCGCCGCGTTGACGTTGCTCGGCACGTCGAAGAGCACGACCACGTCGTAGTCGCCGAAGGCGTAGTACCAGGCGACGATGGTGCCGCCGAGCTTCTCGACCACCGGCCGGAGCGCCTCCATCCGGTTCTCGGGCCGCTGGACGAGCTTGTTCCACGCCGGACTCGTATAGGACGCCTGCACCATGAATGTCGGCATCGGGGTCCTCCTGGCGGCGGCCGCGCCCCCGGCGCGGGCGGGCGCGGCGCCGGAACGGGCTAGGCGGTCTTGGCCAGGGCCCGGACGATCTCCCGGCAGAAGGCGGGGAGGTCGTCGGGCTTGCGCGAGGTGATCAGGTTGCCGTCCACCACCACCTCGGTGTCCGACCACTGACCGCCCGCGTGCACCATGTCGTCCTTGATCGAGAAGAACGACGTGACCTTCTTGCCCCGGATCACATCCGCGCTGGCCAGCATCCACCCCGCGTGGCAGATGGCGGCCACGACCCGGCCCTGCTGCGCGGCCTCCCGCACCAGCTTCACCATCGCGTCGTGGCGGCGCATCAGGTCGGGGGCGTACCCGCCCGGCACGATCACCGCGTCGAACTCCACCGCGCTGACCGCGTCCGCCTGCACGTCCACCGGCACCGGATAGCCGTGCTTGGAGGTGTAGGACTTGGCGCCGCCCGCGCCCACCACCCGGACCTCGGCCCCCTCCTCCTTCATGCGGTAGTACGGCACCCACAGCTCCATCTCCTGGTAGAGATTCTCGGCCAGGATCGCCACCCGCTTCCCCTTGAGGCTCATGGGCTCCTCCTGTGACGGTTTTCTCGCACTATACCGCCGGCGGCCCGCCCCCGCGAGACGGAGGGGAATCGGTTAGGCTACCCGGGAACTCATGCTCGTCGCGACCGGTTCCATGGCGGTGAAGCTCGTGGCGCGGATGCTCGCGGGAGGCGCGCTCGTCGCGGGCGGCACGCTGCTCGCCGTCTCCTCCGGGCAGGCCGCGCACGGCGTGCCGATCGCGGTGATCACCACCGCGCCCGAGTACGCGAAGCGCCTGCTCGACGGCGGCCAGCCCATCGTGTTCGTCGATCTCCGCTCGCGGGACGACTTCGCGCACGGCCGGCTCCCTCACGCGCTCTCGGTTCCCCTGCCCGAGCTGCGCCGGCGCTACCCCGAGATCTCCCGGACCGAGCTGGTGATCCTGTATTGTGACTGTCCCCCCGAGGCCCTCGCCGCCGCGTTCCGGTTCGTGGCCGGCGAGGGCTACCAGAACGCGAGCGTCCTGGCCGAGGGATTCCGCGGATGGGTGAAACGCGGATACCCGGTGGAGCCGCGATGAGGAGAGCGTCCATGCCGCGCTTCGTCACCCTCGGTGTCCTGCTCACGCTGGTCGCGCTCACCGGGGGGAAGACCCTGGCCCAGGCGCCGCCGGGCCAGATCGAGGAGATGGTCCTCCTGAACAACGACTCCGTCCGCCTCGTGCTCATCACCTACGCGCCCGGCGCCGACTCCGACCTGCATTTCAACGTCGGCCCCGAGGTCACCATCGTCCAGGAAGGCGAGCTGGTGATGTTCGCCAAGGGCCGGCGCGAGGTCCTCCATCCCGGGGAGGCCCACTGGCTCCCCGACGCGACCACTCACCTGGCCCGCAACGAGGGCGACCGCCCGGTGAAGTTCTGGTCGCTGCTGCTCAAGCGTTGCGACTGAGCCGCGGCCCGGCTCGAATTGACGTTGACTCGCCGGGCCCCGGAGGGCTAGTGTTTGCGGGCCCATCACGGTCCACAACGCCGTCGACGAGGAGGTCGACCATGCTGACGAGACGCTCGTTCCTGGCCCGCACCACCACCCTGGCCGTCGGCGCCGCGGCCGGGATACCGCGCCGGGCTCGCGCCCAGGAATCGAAGACCTTCACCTTCGGCTACGACCAGCCGCGCGACACCGCCTACAGCAACCTCGCCGACTTCTTCGAGAAGAAGCTCCTCGAGCTCTCGGGCGGCGCGCTCAAGATCCGGCAGTTCCCGAGCGCCGCCCTCGGCCAGGAGCCGGAGATGGCTCAGAAGGTGCGCGCCGGTGACATCGACTTCGCGATCAACGCCACCGCCAACACCGCCACCGTGGTACCGCAGTCCGGCGTCTTCTCCCTGCACTTCATCTTCCGCGACGAGGCCCATCTCGAGAAGGCGATGGCCGACCGCGCGATCAACGACGCCTTCCGGCAGATGATCACCGAGAACACCACCGGCGCCCGCTCCCTCGGACTCTTCACCCAGGGCTTCCGGAACATGTACGCCAAGTTCGCGGTGTCGAGCGTCAACGACATCGTGGGGAAGAAGGTGCGGGTGCAGGCGACCAAGACCGAGGACGCCTTCTTCAGCGCCTACCACGCCATCCCGGTGCACATGCCGTTCGGCCAGGTCTACACCTCGCTCCAGACCGGGCTCATCCACATCGCGGAGAACGGCAACGACGTGGTGCTGAAGAACAAGCACTATGAAGCGGCGCCGTTCGTCTCCAAGACCGAGCACGAGGCCAACAACTCCCACATCTGGGTCAGCCAGAAGACCTGGGACGGCCTGAACGAGACCCAGCACAAGCAGATCCAGCAGGCGGCCGACTACGCGCTGCCCGCGGCCAGCCGCAAGGCCCTCGAGCTCTCCACCGCGGCGATCGGCTCGCTGCAGAAGGTGGGGGTCAAGTTCCACGAGCAGGTGGACAAGAAGAGCTTCAGCACGATCGCCGCCCCCCTCCAGGATTCGCAGGCTCAGGAGCTCGGCAAGCACGCCGTCCAGCTGCTGGCCCTGGTGCGCGGCATCAAGTAGCGTGGCTCCGTCGCCGCCGGCGGGCGGCGCGTCCCCGCCATCCGAGCGAATGACGGTGCGCGCGCACCGTCACCTCAAGTGGCCCGCCTTCGACTACCTGGAGCGCGGGCTGATGGTCCTCTGCGCCCTGCTGCTCCTGGGCTTCACGGTGTGCGAGGTGGCCGACGTGCTCTTCCGCAACCTCGGCCGCCCGTGGCTCAACGCCAACGAGTTCGCGAGCGGGCTCTTCACCTGGGGCGTCTTCCTCGGCATGGGCGTCGCGGTCCGGCGCGACCAGCACTTCCGGCTGACCGCGGTCGGCGAGGCGCTCTCGGGGCGCAAGCGCCTCCTGGTCGAGACGTTCAACCGCCTGGTCATCCTGGGCGTGGGCCTTTGCATGGTCTGGTTCGGCTACAAGAACTACCTGAACGGCTTCGGCAGCTTCCTGATGCCCTCGGTGACGCCCATCGCGGTCCTCTACGCGGCCATCCCGGTGGCCGGCTTCCTGGTCGCGCTCTTCACCCTCGAGGAGCTGATCAACGGCTGGCGCCACGGCTTCCCCGCTCGCTCCCGGGTGGCCGCACCACCCACATGACCCATCTCGACTCGAACTCGCTCGCGATCGTCGTCATGGTCGTGACCTTTCTGTACCTGGGCTACCAGGGGGTCCCGGTGGCGTTCGCGCTCGCCGCGGGCGCCTTCGTCACCACCGCGTTCTTCACCAAGATCTCGCTCGCGTCGATGGTCGGGCAGATGTTCAACGGCATCAACTCGCTCGAGTTCCTCGCCATCCCGTTCTTCCTGCTCGCCGGCGACATGATGACCGCGGCCAACATCACCGAGCGGCTCATCCGGCTGGCCCAGGTCTTCGTGGGCCACTTCCGGAGCGGCCTCGCCCACGTGGTGAGCCTCTCGAGCATGCTCTTCGCGGGCATCTCCGGCTCGATGACCGCCGACGTGGCCGCGATCAGCACGGTGGTGATGCCCTACATGAAGCGCGAGGGCTACGATCCCGCCTTCTCGGCGGCCCTCGTCGCCTCCGCGTCGACCATCGCGGCGATGGTGCCGCCCAGCATCATGGCCATCGTCTACGGCGCGGTGGGCAACGTGTCGATCGCCGGGCTCTTCCTGGGCGGGGCGACCCCGGGGCTCATGGTGGGCGTCGGCCTCATGATCTACAGCTATCTCTTCGGGCCGCCCGGCATCAAGAAGCCGCGGGCGACGCTGGGCCAGATGGCGGTGGCCGGGCGCGCCGCGCTGCTGCCGCTCATGATCCCGATCATCATCATCGGCGGCGTGGTCACCGGCACCGTCACGCCCGCCGAGGCCGGGATGATCGCGGTGGTCTACATCCTGGTGGTGCTCCTGCCGTTGATGAACCGCGGCCACATCCGCCACCTGCCGCGCGACTTCATGGAGGCAGCGGTGCTCTACTCGCTGCCCATGTCGGCGGTGGCGGCGGCCTCCGCGGTGGGCTGGCTGCTCGCCTACCTGGGCGGCCCCGACATCGTGCGCGGCTGGATCGAGGCGGTGGCGGGCGACAACCGCATCGCGATCATGTACCTG
Organism: Candidatus Methylomirabilota bacterium; assembly: GCA_035948165.1. Taxonomy (GTDB): domain Bacteria; phylum Methylomirabilota; class Methylomirabilia; order Rokubacteriales; family CSP1-6; genus CAMLFJ01. Next base: position 1,296 of record DASZJM010000796.1, on the reverse strand, counting down.
ATGGTGGTCGTGCTCACCATCGCGGGCGATTTCCTCGACGGCGTGCCCGCCATCGCCATCTTCATGCCGATCATCGTGGCCCTGACCCAGCTCGCCCACATCAACCCGGTGCACATGGGCGTGCTCATCATCGTGAGCCTGGCCTTCGGGTTGATCACCCCGCCCTACGGCCTCATCCTGCTACTCGCCGCGACGCTCGCCGGGGTACCGTTCACGCGCGCCCTGCGCCAGTCGGTGCCGCTCTACGGGATCTTCTTCCTGGTCATCACCCTGATCATCCTCTTCCCCGACGTCGTGCTGTGGCTCCCTCGCCTGGTCATTCCCCAGTCGGTTGGGTGCTTCCCCAATCCGGGAGGCGCCGGCTTCATCTGCCCGCCCAACTAGGCCAGGTGCTCCGCGCCCAGCGCGGCCGCCGTCCGAGCGGAGCGACCCGCGTTCGGATCGAGCCGGCGATCAGCCCCCGTAGCCCCAGTTCCAGCACGGCAGGCGCTCCTTCCAGAACCAGTCGTCGCAGAGTGCCTCGTCGCACCGGCGGCGGCAGTCCCGCTCGGTGAGATCGGCGGTGCACTGGAGGGCCTCCGCCATCCGACAATAGCAGGCCCCCTGCAACACCTTGGGGCGCGCCGGCTCGGCGGCGCGGCCATCCGCCGCGGCGACGACGAGCAGCGCGAGCCCGAGCGCGACGATCCAGGCCCTCACGGTCATTGCGGCGTCCTCCCGATCTTCTTATACTCCCGCCGTATGCGCGCGCGCTCGGCCTCGGCGGTCCGGCTCTGGCTGTGTCTGCTGCTGACCGCGCTCGCGCCCGGTGGCCCCGCGCACGCGGGCGAGACGTACACCCTCCGCGCCCTCGCGCGCACCGGCGACGCGGCCCCGGGTGGCGGCAGCTTCGATCGCTTCGGCCAGGAGACGCTGCCCATCGTCGCTCCGGTCAACGCGCGGGGCGACGTGGCCTTCTTCGCGACGGTGAGCCGTGGCGGCTCCGACGAGGGCATCTTCCTCCAGCGCGCCGGCCGCCTCGTGACGGTGGCGCGGGAGGGTGATCGGGTCGCGGGGGTCGGGCGGCTCTCCGGCTTCGGCAAGCACCCGACCCCGGCGCTCAACGACGCGGGCACGGTCGTCTTCGCGGCGGCGGTGACGGGCGGACGCGCGGTCGAGGGCATCTTCGTGTGGTCGGCCGGGCGGCTGCGGGCGATCGCCACCAGCGGCATGCCGATGCCCGGCATGCCGTCGGGGGTGCTCGCGGGCGTCGACGCCCCGGTGATCAACGCGCGCGGCGACGTGGTCTTCCTCGCT
>DASZJM010000795.1:0-5715 GCA_035948165.1 Candidatus Methylomirabilota bacterium | reverse complement strand
CGCGCGCAGATCGACGACCGACACGCGGTTGTCGGGGATGGTCTTGGTGGGGTCGGCCGGATCCACCTTCGTCGACGCGGTGATCAGCGCGAGGCCCTGGTCGGGGGTGATCGCCACGCTCATCGGCGGCCCCACCACGCTCCCGGGCACCGGGAACTCGGCCACCACCTTGGGCGGGGTCACCCCGAGATCGATGATGGTCGCGGTGTCGGGCGCCGGATTCGGCACCACCTTCACCACTCCGTTGTCGAGCATCACCTTGTTGTCGTTCGACGAGACCGCCCACTGCGCGGCGGCGCGCGGCGGCGCCGCGAGCCCGCCGACGAGAGGAAGGAGCAGCGAGGTCCACGCCAGGAGCATAACGCCACGACGTTGTGTCATGAGAGCCTCCTCGGGGTTGTGGGGTCGGGTTTCGTCGGACGCGCGTCGAGCCCCATCACGCGCCCCACCTGCGGCGGCCGCGGCAGCGGCTCGTGCGCGGCGCGGATGCGGGCGAGCCGCTCCTGGATCTCGGGGGCCATCGGGGCGCCGCGGCGCGTCGGTCGGCTCACGTGCAGCGACATCAGCTCGTTGGTGGCCGAGAGGTAGCCCGCGTTCGCGTGATACATCTCGTGGATGTAGTGCATGCGCTTGGCGTCGAAGTCGAGCAGCCGGGTGGTGAAGCGCAGCGGGTCTCCCGCGGGGACCTCGCGATGGTAGGTGACGTGCGCCTCGAGACAGAAGGTGGTCACCTCCCGCGCCCTCCGGTGCTCCCGGTCCAGGCCCACGAACCGCATCCACTCGTCGGTGGCGAGGTCGAACACCACCACGTAGTAGCCCATGTTCATGTGCCCGTTGTCGTCGATCCACTCGGGACGGACAAGGGCCCGGAATGCGTCGAAGGGCGCGGGAAGGTCCCCCACCGCAGGCTAGAGCAGCGCGGTGAAGAAGCCGAGGGTGCGCTGGCGGGCCAGCCGCGCGCTCGGCTCGTGGTAGCTCCCGCGCTCGTCGCAGCTGAAGCCGTGGCCGGCCGGGTAGGTATGGATCGGCACCTCCGGGTGCGCGGCGCGGATGCGCGCCCAGTGCTCGGGCGGGATCCCCTGGTCGGTCTCGCCGAAGTGCAGGAGCACCGGACACCGCGGCGTCTCGCTCGCGGTCTCCGCGATGCCGCCGCCGTAGTAGCCGACCGCCGCCTTCACCCCGTCGATGCGCGTGCACGCGAGCCACGCCAGCGTGCCGCCCAGGCAGTAGCCGACCACCCCGGTCGGCAGCCCCTCGGCCTTCAGGGCCTCCACCGCGGCCCGCAGGTCGCGGACCATGTCCGCGATGTCGACCTTGCCGCGGATCGAGCGGCCCCGCTCGATGTCGTCGGCGGTGTACCCGAGGGTGATGCCCGGCTCGACCCGATCGAAGATGGCGGGGGCGAGGGCCACGTACCCGTCCGCCGCGAAGCGATCGCACACGGCCTGGATGTGATGGTTGACCCCGAAGATCTCCTGGACGACGACCAGGCCCCCCTTCGCGGTCCCGCTCGGGGCCGCGCGGTAGGCGGAGAGACGGTGCTTGTCTTCGGCGGTGAGATCGATCATCTGACCCATGGATCGGCTCCTTGTCCTCGTCGGAAGGTTGGAGAGATGCCCCTCAGAGCAGCGGGCGCGCGAGCACCACGAGCCGGGGTAGATCGGGCTCGGGGCCCTTGAGCAGCACAGTGGCCGCCGCGGTCACGCGGGCGCCGGCGCGCTCGAGCAGGCGGCCGGCCGCGCGCGCGGTGCCCCCGGTGGCGATGACGTCGTCCACCAGCAGCACCCGCCGGCCCTCCAGGAGCGGCCAGTCGAGCGGATCCAGCACCAGCGCCTGCTGGCCCGCGGTGGTGATGCTCGTGGCGTCCTCCACCAAGGGCTCGCGCGGGCGGCGCGGCATGTAGTTCTTGAGGCCCTTGCGCAGCACCACGTAGCGGTCCTGGCCGAAGCACTCCGCCACCACCTGCACCATGCCGACCGCCTTTGACTCGGAGCACACGATGACGTCGAAGACCTCGTCCGGCGCGATGCCGTCGTCCATCAGACGGCGATAGAGCAGATCGCCGCAGGCCTGGTTGAGCCGACCCTGGCCGAGGAGGTTGAACGAGGCGATGTACTGCGGCGCCCCGTGGAGCCGGGTGATCGGCCGATCGGTGGTGAGCGCGCCCGAGCCGATGCGCAGCTCGCACCAGCCGATCACGTCGCCGGGCGCGCTCCCGCCGGTGGGCGCCCCGCGCGGATCGGCCGCCTCCCAGCCCTGCGCCTGGGCCAGGGTGGCCGCGAGCCAGCGCGCCGCGTCCAGATCGCCTCCGTCGAGCGTGGTGAGGCACTCGACCTGGGCCTGGCGCAGCCGCAGCCGCGCCTCGTCGTCGAGCGCGGCGCGCGGCAGGACCGCGGCGGGCCGCTTGCCGCCCGCGCCGGCGAGGGCCTCCACCGCGGAGCCGGCGTCCTGGTACGCCCCGATGACGACGGCCACGGTCGTGACGCTCTCAGATCTCGTCGACGGCGCGCAGGACGTCGGCCGCGTGCCCGTCGACCTTCACGTCGTCCCAGCGCCGCGCCACCTTGCCGTCGGGCCCGATGAGATAGGTCATGCGGGCCACGCCCATGTAGGTCCGGCCGTACAGGCTCTTCTTCTTCCACGCGCCGTACTTCTCGGCCACCTCGTGGTCCGGATCGGCGAGCAGGGGGAAATTCAGCTCGTGCTTGCGCGCGAAGCGGGCCTTGCTCGCGGTGTCGAGCACGCTGACCCCCAGCACCGCGGCGCGGCCCTTCTTGAAGTCGGGCAGCGCGTCGCGGAACGCGCAGGCCTCCCGGGTGCAGCCCGGCGTGTCGTCCTTCGGATAGAAGTAGAGGATCAGCGGCCGCCCCGCGTAGTCGCGGAGCCGATGGGTCTTGCCGGCCTGATCGGGAAGCGCGAAGGCGGGGGCCTTGCGTCCCGGCTCGACGAGGGGCATCGGAAGCCTCCTGGCTCTCCTGCGGTGGGTGGTTCCGGCGCCCGGCCGCGCGCCGGCGCCCATCCTACTACCCGTGGCGGAGAGACGCTACCGGCCCGAGAGGCGCCGCCCGATCCGCTTCTCGACGACGTGGGTGACCGCGGAGAAGTCCTCGCGCCCCCATCCGCTGTCGACCGCCTCGTCGTAGGTGCGCTTGGTCTCCTCCAGCATCGGCGCGGGCACCTGGACCGAGCGCGCGAGGGCCAGCGCGAGCATCGCGTCCTTGCGCATCAGCTCCAGCATGAACGTGGGAGAGAACTCGCCGTCGAAGATGCGCTTGGCCCGGCGATCGAAGTAGGTGCCGTAGGCCATGCCGCCGCCGTTGCGCACGACGTCGTAGAACGTGCCCGGATCCACGCCGGACTGCACGCAGACCGCCAGCGCCTCCGCCACCGCCACCGAGGTCACCGCGGCCAGCCCGTTGTGGATCAGCTTGACCCGGTTGGCCATGCTGGGCCCGCCCACGTACATGTGCATCTTGCCCATGATCTCGAGGTACGGCGCGATGGCGGGGAGGCGCCCCGCCTCGCCACCCACGATGAAGAAGATCTGCCCCTCCACCGCCTGCGGCTGCGAGCCCAGCATCGGGGTGTCCATGTGGTCGACGCCCCGCTCCCGCAGCGCGGCGTGGAGCGCGACGGTCACCTCGGGGCTCACCGTCGAGCAGTCGCACGTCACGAGCCCGCGCGGCGCCGCGGAGGCGATGCCGCCCGGGCCGAGGTACACCTCGCGGACGATCGCGTCGTTGGGCAGGCACGTGAAGAGCACCGCGCACCGAGCCGCGGCGTCGGCCACCGAGGTGGCCACCGTCGCCCCGGGCAGCGCGGCGGCGGCCGTCCGCGCGGCGGGGCTCGCGTCGTAGGCCACCAGCGGGACCTCGCCCTTGGCCAGGTTGGTGGCCATCGGCATGCCCATCGTGCCCAGTCCGATGAATCCGACTCGATCGCTCATGATCGCTCCTCGACTCGATGTGCGGCTAGGTGACGGCGGCGGTGGCGCGCACCGGATGGCGGACGCCGGCCACGACCAGCGCCGCGCCCTCTCCCACGTCCAGCAGGAACGGGGCGAGCTGCTGCACCGCCGCCCGCCCGAAGCGCGCCCGGAACCGGCCGCCGCGCACCCGGCAGAAGAGCAGGCCGCGCTCGGCCTCGAGCGTGCCCGGGTCGAGGGGCTCGCGCAGATCGCCCGGGAAGTGGAGCTCCACCGCTCGGAGCGCGTCCTCGTCGACGGTGAGTCCGAGGCGCTGGACGACGAACGGCGTGTCGATTGCCTCGAACCAGTTTCGCTCACCCTGGCAGAGGACGAGATACCGTCCGCCCTCGGTCCGGGTCATGGCCCGCAGGAAGAAGCGCAGGACCGCGGGGTCGACGATCTCCGTGCCGTCGTGGAAGACGCGACCGTCCCGGTCGACCTGATAGTGGTACTCGCGGACCGGGTCGGTCATGACACTCCGGCCACCGGCACCGACGGCTGGCGGGTGACTCGACGGGCCAGCAGGGCGCTCGCCTCGGCGGGCCGTCCGGCCCGCACGTAGGCGGCCAGCAGCGTGTGCTCGAAGAGATCGCGCTGGGCCCAGCTCCCGCCCACCCGCACGAGGTGATCCAGCACGGGCGCGAGCCCGGCGATCGCCTCCGCGTAGCGCCCGGCCACGAAGGCGCCCATCGCGGCGGCCACCGCCGGCACGACCGGCCCGGCCGGCACCTTGCCCTGCGCCTCCGCCTCACGCAGGCGCGCGACCCACCGCTCGAGAGCCGACCCGTCACCCGCCGCGGCCAGGGCCACCGCGCAGTGCACGTCGAGAAAGGCGATGCTGGGCGACGGGAACGTGGTGGCCACGTGCGCGGCCAGCGCGCGCCAGGCCTCGGGCCGCGGCGCCGCGCCGGCCAGCTCGCGGCGCCACAGGAGCGAGGCCGCGTCCACCACCGTCGAGAACGGCGAGCCGAGCGACCGGCCGGGGCCGATGCTCGACTCGTAGATGGCGAGCGCGGCGTCGGGCCGGCCGCGCCCCATCTCGAAGAGAGCGCGATGCCACGAGAGATGGCAGTGCAGCGCCGCCTCCGGCGGGTAGTCGGGCATCCAGCGCTCGACGAACGTGGCCCCCGCCTCGTCCTCGCCGCGCTCGTAGAACACGTGGGCCCACGCGTGCGCGCCGTGGGCGTTGCGCGGCTCGAGGGCGAGCGAGCGCTCGATCAGCGGAGCGCCCGCCTTCCAGCCGAGGGCCTCCGTCCGGGCGAAGCCGTGGGCGCCCAGGAACCACCAGTCCTCGCCGTAGGCGGGGGCGAGACCGTCGAGCAGCTCCAGCATGTCCTCGTTGCGCTCCTGACGGCCGCTGAAGCCGATGAGCCCATAGATCCCGTTGGCGGCGGCGAGGGCCACCACGTCCCGCGGGAACTCGCGGAGGTGCTCGCGCACCAGGGCGAGGGCGCGGTCGCTCGGACCGGTCGCGGCGGCGGCCAGCGCCTCGACGTGCCGGCGCTCGCGGCGCTCGAGCCCGCCGGCCAGTGCGAGCGCCGCGGCCGCGGCGGCCCGGCCTTCCACGCCCCGACCGGCGACCAGCAGGCTCCGCGAGCGCCCGACGTGGGCGAGCGCGAAGCCCGGATCGGCGGCAAGCGCCCGGTCGAATCCCTCGAGCGCGCCCTCGCGGGCGGCAAGCAAGCGGTCGACCGCATCGACGTAGGCGGCGGCCGCGGCGGGGGACGCGGTGAGCGAGAGACCGTAGC
>DASZJM010000794.1:0-4460 GCA_035948165.1 Candidatus Methylomirabilota bacterium | reverse complement strand
GTGTCTCGCCTCGGCAAATCCTGCTCAGGCCGGCCCGCCCACGGAAATGTTGCGCGGCGTCTTCAACGACGCCAACCGGGTGCTCACCGACCCGACCACCGAGCAGCGGCCGCTCGAGCGGCTCATCGCGATTCGCGCCCTCTTCAACCGCGTGTTCGACTTCCGCGATGCGGCGGAGCGCTCGCTGGGCCGGCAGTGGCAGGTGCGCACCTCCGCCGAGCAGCAGGAGTTCACGCGGCTCTTCGCCGACTTCGTGCAGCGCGGCTTCGTCTACTGGCTGGCCTCGGTGGCGGAGGTCGACGGGCGCGCGGGCGGGGCCACCGTGCAGTTCACCAGCGAGACGGTGGACCGCGACACCGCGACGGTGCACACCGCGATCCTCGCGCGGGGTGGCCGGCTCATCCCGCTCACCCACAGCCTCGTGTACCGCAATCGCCGCTGGGTGGTCCGCGACGTGGCCATCGAGGGCATCAGCCTCGTGGGCAGCTACCGTTCCCAGTTCGACCGGGTGATCCGCGGCTCGTCGTATCCCCAGCTCGTGCACCTCATCCGCGCCCGCATCGCGAACGAGTACCCGTTCCCCGAGCCGGCCGGTCCGGCGGACTCCGTCGTCGTCTCACCGCCGGCGGCGCGGGAGATTCCCTTCCAGACTCGCTGATCTGCGCTCCCGCTCCCGCCGGATTGTGCTACGGTGCGATCCGACCGGAGCCCCCATGGAGCGCGACTTCGTCGGTTACGCGGATACGCCCCCCGTCGTTCTCTGGCCCGACGGGGCCCGCCTCGCGGTCCAGGTCTCGGTCTCCTACGAGGAAGGGGCCGAGTACTCGCTCCTCGACGGACCACGCCGCGAGACCATGGGCGAGGTGCCGTCGCCGGTGCCGCCGGACCGGCGCGATCTCTTCAACGAGTCGTTCTTCGAGTACGGCAGCCGGGTCGGGGTGTGGCGCATCCTCGACACCTGCCAGCGCGCCGGGGTGCCCGCCTCCTGGTGGGCGTGCGCGCGGGCCCTCGAGCGCAACCCGCGGGTGGCGCGGGCCCTGGTCGCGGCCGACCACGAGATCTGCGGCCACGGCTACGGCTGGGAGGAGTTCCACGGAGCGAGCCGCGACGAGGAGCGGGACAACATCCGGCGCACGGTAGAATCGCTGGTGCGCACCACCGGCCAGCGCCCGGTCGGCTGGTTCACCCGCTACGCGTGCAGCCCGAACACCCGCGAGCTCCTCGCCGAGGAGGGCTTCCTCTACGACAGCCTCGGCCTGAACGACGACCTGCCGTACTACGTGCCGGTGCAGGGGCGCCCCTGGCTGGTGGTGCCCTACACGTTCGAGGTCAACGACGCGCGCTTCTGGCGGGGCGGGCTCACCAGCGTGGGCGCCTTCACCGAGTACATGCGGGCGGCCTTCGACTGCCTCTACGCGGAGGCCCAGCGGGTGCCGCGCATGATGTCGATCGGCCTGCACTGCCGCATCGCGGGCACCCCGGCCCGCTCGCGCGCCTTCGTGGACTTCCTCGACTACGCCAAGCGCTTCCCGGGCGTGTGGTTCGCCCGGCGGGTGGACATCGCGCGCTGGTGGCTCACGCGCCAGCCTCCCGCGCTCAGATCCGCGCCATAGCGGGGATCACGCTCTTGCCCATCAAATCGATTGATCTCATCGTGGTGGCGTGGTCCATGCGCGACTCCTGGGCCTCGAGCAGCAGGTGGCCGATCCCGAGCTCGCGTCGCACCCGCGCGAAGCGCTCCACCACCTCGTCGGGCGTGCCGGCCACGATGTAGTAGCTCTCCACCAGCTCCTCGTAGCTCATCTTGGACAGCGAGACCGACCGCGCCTTGAGCGCGAACCGGCTCGCCTCCCGCGAGCGCATGCCGACCGGGGAGAAGTACTCCGCGGGCCCCCGCAGGGTCGGCCCCATGCGCCACACGAAGTGCCGCCCCGCCTCGAGCGCCCGCGCCTTCGTGTCGGCGGTGACCGCGCAGATCAGGAAGCCGAGCTTGTCCTCGGTCACGGTGCGCCCCGCCTCCGCCGCGCCCTGCCGGTAGAAGTCGAACAGCTCGCGCGCCACCTCGAAGGACACCAGGAACGGCACGTAGGTGTAGCCCATGCGCCCGGCCCACACCGCGGTCTCGGGGCTCGCGGTGCCGGGGACCCAGATCGGCGGGTGCGGCTTCTGGAGCGGCAGGCACCACGGGTTGACGTGGCGGAAGTGGTAGTGCTTGCCCTCCCAGCGGAACGGGCCGGGCGTGGTCCAGCACTTGATGATCAGGTCGTGGCACTCCTCGAAGCGCTCGCGATTGTGGATGGGGTTGGTGTTGGCCCACCAGCTCTCCACGCCCACCCCGCGCACGAAGCCGCTCAGCACGCGCCCGCCGGAGATGAGGTCGGCCATCGCGACCTGCTCGGCCATCTGCACCGGGTTGTCCTGGATCGGCAGGATGTTGCCCAGGATCAACAGCTTCGCCTTACGAGTGGTCCGCGCCAGGATGCCCGCGGTCATGTTGGCCGACACGTTCACGCACGAGGGGGTCGAGTGGTGCTCGTTGATCATCAGCCCGTCGAAGCCGGCCTGGTCCGCCGCGTCGTACTCGTCGAGGTAGCGCTGGTAGTTTCGCTGAGCGATCTCGGGGGAGAAGAACGTGTTGGGGAAAGCGAGGCGGAGCGACGGGTACTTGTCGCCCTCCGCGTCGGGGTACTCGTGATGCGGCATCTCACTGAAGTAGTAGAGCTTCACGCCGGGCCTCCGCGCAGGAAGTCGAGCACCAGCTCCGCGAACCGATCCGGCTGCTCCACCGGGGGCATGTGGCCGCAGCGGTCGAGCACGCGCAGGGTGGCGTTCGGGAGCAGGCGGCGGTACTGCTCGCCGCAGATCACGGGCACGATGCGGTCCTCGCGACCCCAGAGGACCAGGGTGGGCGCGGTCACCCGCGGGAGGAAGTGGGGCAGGCGCGGGTTGAACATGTAGGGCTTCCAGGTGAGGCGCGCGGTCATCTCCCGGTTGCGGAGGGCGATCTCGGCCTCCTCCGGGGTGGGCCGCCGACCGAACAGCCGCTCGCGCTCCGGGATCGTCGCCGCGTCGAAGACGGTGAGCGGGAACAGCTCCTCCGGCGGGTAGTAGAAGATGTCGAGGATCTCGCCGCTCTCCGGCTTGAGCCCGGTCGGCGCGACCAGCACCAGGCGATCGAGGACGTCGGGCCGCATCGTGGCCATCTCGGCCGCGGTCCAGCCCCCGATGGAGTGGCCGAGCAGGTGGACACGAGGGAGGCCCATCACGTCGAGGAACCAGAGATAGAAGCGGGCGAGGTCGTCGATGCCCTCCATCCAGTCGGCCGCGTCGGAGCGGCCGAAGCCGGGATGGGTGGGGGCGTAGATCGTGTGGCGCTCGGCCACCGCGTCCATCCAGCGGAGCCAGCCCCGATTGCCGCCCGCGCCGTGCAGCACCAGCAGCGGATCGCCCGCGCCGCCGATCAGGACCTCCACCCGGGTCGGGCCGACGGCGATCGTCTCCTCGCGGGGCGTCATGGGGAGAGCATAGCGTCAAGGGGCGGGGGCGGACAATCGGTCCGCGCGCAAACATGGAGAGGCGGCGGGGCGGGGCGCCGTACACTGTCAGGCACGGGCGACCACCTCCACGAAAGGATCGATCACGTGAACGACCTGCATGGGCACCTGTTGGCGATCGCGCACGAGGTGAAGGACCTGCGGGACCGGGTGGCGGGCATCGATCAGCTCCAGGCCGAGCTCGCGCGCCTCCGCGCGGAGCGCGACGAGCTGCACGAGGTGCTGGCCCGCATCGGGATCCTCGTCGAGCGCGCCCGCCCGCGCGTGTGAGCGCGGCGCGCGGCTAGCTCAGCCGCGGACACGGCGCGGGTCGCGACTCGCGACGTCCAGCACCTGCAGGTAGCCCCGCGACCGCTCGATCCGATCCCCGTAGCCCTTGGCCAGCAGCATCTCGTGCACCTGGCCGAGCTTCCAGCACGGCACGAACACCAGCAGGTGGTGCTCCAGGTGATGGTTCACCCCGTACGGCGCCACGAAGGCCCGCGCGAATCGGCCCGCGCGGATGCTGCGCGCGCTCCGGAGCGGATCCTCGGGACCGGGCACGAGGCCGTGCTCCGCGATGTCGCGGATGCGGGTGACGAGCTGATACCACGTGGCCCACGGCAGCACCCACGCCAGCAGGTAGAGGGACCATCCCCCGACCGCGGCGAGCCCGGTCGCCAGCACCGCGTTGGCGATCAAGGGTGCGCGCGCCCGGCGCCACGCTCCCGCGAGCCCGTCCAGCCCCGGGTACCATCCGAGCACTTGGCCGAGCACGCGGCGGGCCGCGGTCACGCCGGTGAGATCGGCCAGGAGCGCCCGCGCGAGCCGCCCGCGGGAGAGGGGCAGCGCCGCCGAGAGGGCCAGGTCGGGGTCGTCCGGTCGCTGCGTGAGCCGGTGGTGCAGGTGGTGACGCCGACGATAGGC
>DASZJM010000793.1:0-7087 GCA_035948165.1 Candidatus Methylomirabilota bacterium | reverse complement strand
GTGATCATCGAGCTCGAGCGCACGCGCAAGCCGGTCCTGGTCATCGCCCACAACGCGGTCCTGCGCGCGCTCTACGCGTACTTCCAGGGTGTTCCCCGCGAGCGTTGCCCCTACCTGCCCATTCCGCTGCACACCGTGATCGAGCTGACTCCGCACGCCTACGGGTGCCGGGAGACCCGCGTGCCGCTCGAGCCACGGCTCGACCCGGACGGAGCGCCCTGAGCCGGAAGCCCGCGCGCGCCGCGCGGAACGGGCTCAGGGCGAGCCGTCGTCCCGCGCCCGCTCGACGACCCGCTGTGCCACTGCCCGACCGAGGGCCAAGCCCACCCGAATGTCGCTCGGGAAGTGGATGCCACCCCAGAGCCGGGCCATGCCAGCAGGAGCGCGGTGCCGATCACGATGCGCCGCACCCCTAGTTCTCCCGATAGACCGCGATGCGGGTGTTGTAGAGGCCCCGGAGGGCCAGATCGATGGCCTCTTTGCTATACCGGAGATTCATAGTGGCGGCCTGGTTCAAGAACTCGTAGTAGCCGGCCGGCTCCGTCGGGTCGGTCTCATTGGAGATGAGGGCGCCGCGGATCTCGGTGTTGCTGCTGGTGCGAAAGCCGACGCCGATGTTGCGGCCGGTCACGATCACGATGCCGTTCCAGGTGAACTGGCCGGTCTGGAAGAAGGACAGGTCGGCTTCTTCCATCACCAGGATGCCGTAGCCGGTGATCGGCTGGCTACCCATGACGCCAACTCCGGTGAAGTTGGAGGTGGGATCGAACTGGCCCTTCACATAGATCATCGTCGGAGCCGCGGCGGTGCCCAGGTTCACCGTCTGGTTGATCTGGTTCGCGCCTGTGCAGTTGTTGGCGATCGTGACCCGGTTCGGCGTAGCCGTCGAAGTCATCTGCAGTCCGATTGGCTGGCCGGAGCTGGCGGGAAACTCGCAGGCCTGCGTACTACTGAGCATCTGGGTTGACGAATTGCCGGCCAGGTTGGACAGGAACGTCTGGATCACCGTCGGATTGAGCCCCGAGTCGGGCGCGATGGTGTTGAGCCCGGTCGTCGCCGTTCCCGGGGCGGTCTGGTTGTTCCCCTGGACGTAGCCCTGCTTGGCGGCGTCGTTGAAGCCCGCCTCCGCGTTCGCTTCGAAGCTGAGACCGGTGAGGGCCTCGGTCCCGTTGTAGGTGGAAATACCGAACTTGGTCGGGTTGGCGCCGGTCGGCATCGTGCTGTCGGCGATCTTCCAGTCCCGCCCGTCGATGGAGTAACAGCCGCCGCAGGGCGGATCATTGCTATAGGTGTCGGTCTGGACGCCGGGCAGGCTCAGCGCGGCATTGATGTTGAGGTTTCCCCGCTGCAGCACCGTGGTGATCGTCCGACTGGCCCCGTTGTAGACGCCGGTCGAGGTGAGGATCACCACTCCGTTGCTGTCCACGCTCGTGCTGCCGTCGGCGGTCACGCCGGTCCCGATCAGCTGCTGGTCTCCCGGATTGGTGTTGAGGTCGTTGCGGAGCGTGACCGCGAACGTGCCCTGGGTCGACGTCAGGCCGGGGAGAGCCTGGGCGGTCGCCAGAACCCGGCACGTGTTGCCGGTGCCGCAGGCCCCGTTCGTCGTCATGGTGCCACCGAGCAGGTTCGGGCCATTGAAGTCGTTGTTGGCGATCTGCGTGCTCATCGCCCATTCGATCCCGGACTCGGCGAGCTGGCGGGCCCGGGCGCCGTCGGAAAGGTTCTGCGAGATCTGCGGCTCCACCGAGCCCAGCGACATGAAGGTAATGGTCAGCAGCGTCAAGACCATCAGGAGAATCATCGAGAGGGGTAAGGCCACCCCGCGCTCGCTACGCAGCACCTTCACGCATCGGTTCATCCCTGCCTCCTCCCTGACGCAGGTCATGATGGAGTCCTGCGGATGGAGCGCAGCAAGACCGGGGCCATTCGGATCCGGCGAGCCACTTCACGACTCGTAGGCCGCTCAATCAACTGAAGATACGTCTCCCCTCCTCCGAAGGCGTGGCGTCACGACTGCTTTTCGCCATGCGAGTGGACAGTCGTCGTCAGGATTCCGAACGTAGCTGAAGATTTGGGAAGTCTCGTCACCCTCGAATTCTTTAGATACTCTTAAAGTTCGGTCCGCCTAGAGCGGCGCGCCAACTTGACCGATCATTCCCTAATGCTGTACAAGCGAGTGAGATGAGCCTACGCGGCTCCCGGGTCGTTCTTGCGTTGTTGCTCCTGCTCGGGCTGAGTGGGCTGACGCCTCTCGCCTACGCGAGCCCCCCCGACCCTTCCTGGGTTCGCGGGATCTACGACGACGCCGACTATGACGACGTCGTCGTCCTGATCACCTCGGCGGCCGCGGTTGCGGCCCCGGTGCTCGTTGTCGATATTCGACTGCTACCGCCGTGCGCAGGGCGCACGGCTCAGCTCGCCGAAGGTCCAGCCCCAACTCGTCCCGTCCCCTCGTTCCAGTCCCGCGCCCCACCCACGTCCTGAGTCCCGCCGTCCCTAAGCGCCGCGGCTAGTCCGCGGCACCCGAAGCACCGCTCCGGCTACATCCTGCGGCCACGTGTCTCCCGACGAGGGGCACGCGTCTCGGGCGCGCCGAAGCACACCTGGCTCTGACGGGAGCCGAAGGGGACATCGATTGCACGACTCGACCGCTCGGAGCGCTCTGCTGTTGGCTTGGGGTTCGACGCCGTGCGCCTGTTGATCGTCGACGCCGATCAGGAGGCGGCGCGCGGGCTGGCGAGCCGTCTGCGAGACGAGCGGTTCGTCGTGGACATCGCCCACGCCGGTGCGGCCGGCGACGCGATGGCCAGTGAGAACTCCTATGATGTGATCGTCCTGGATTGGATCCTACCCGACACGAGCGGGATCATGCTGTCCCGCGAGCTACGCGCCCGCGGCATCTCGACTCCGATCCTGCTGCTCACGGCTCGCGCCTCACTCAAGGAACGCGTGACCGAGCTGAAGGCGACGGACGACTTCCTCACCAAGCCGTTCCACTTCGACGAGCTGCTGGTGCGCATCCACAACTTGTTGCGGCGGTCGGACGTCACGCGGCCGCTGGTGCTCCGCGTGGCCGACTTGACGCTCGATCCGGTCAGTCACCACGTGGTCCGTGGCGGCCGGACGATCCACCTGACCCGGACGGAATACGCCCTCCTCGCCGTCTTGATGCGTCACGCCGGTGAGGTGGTGAGTCGCTCCCGGCTCACCCAGAGCGTGTGGACGAACGACGTCGAGTCACTCTGCAGCGCCCTGGACGTCCACGTGCACAATCTCCGCCGCAAGCTCGACGTCGCGGGCGGCGCTCCGCTGATCCGGACGATTCGGGGCTCCGGGTACGCAGTCGGATACCCCGACCAGTGACCGCGGATCCACGACCTGATGGAGAAGCCGTATGAGTCTCAGCATGAAGCGTGTCGCGACCCTGGGTGCGGGGCTCCTCCTCGCGGGTGGAGTGTACGTCATCGCGGTGTCGCTCCGCCCATCGCGCGAAGACCGGCTGCCGTCCGCCGCCCGGGCCGCCGACGATAGATCCTCGAACGGGGCCGCGTCGCGGGGGGTGACTGATGCATTGACCGCGGACAGCGTCGAGCTCTCCGCCGACGAGGTCGAGCAGTTCAAGGTCCGGCCCGTGGTGGAGCGCGTCTTCACCGTTCAACGCGACGCCGTGGGCACGATCGACTTCAACCAGGAGATGTCGGTCGCGGTCTTTCCGCCGGTGCCCGGCAAGATCATCACGCTCTTTGCCCGCGCCGGCGATGACGTGGGTCGCGGCGATCCCCTCTACACGATCGACAGCCCCGATCTGGTCCAGGCCGGGCAGACCCTCATCGCCACCACCGGCGTGCTGAACCTGACCACCCGCGTGCTCGAGCGCGCCAAGCAGCTGCGGGAGGTTCAGGGGCTCGCTCAAAAAGACGTCGATCAGGCCGTCTCCGACCAGCAAGCCGCCGAGGGTGCCTTCAAGGCCGCCCGGGACGCCGTCCGGATCTTCGGCAAGACCGATGCCGAGATGGACCGCATCGTCGCCGATCGCAAGATCGACGCGGTGCTGGTCGTGCGCAGTCCCATCGCCGGGCGCGTGACCGCGCGGAACGCGGCCCCCGGGCTCCTCGCGCAGCCTGGCACCGCCCCCGCGCCGTACACCCTGGCCGACATCTCGACCATGTGGATGCTGGCGAACGTCGCGGAAACGGACTTCCCGGTGCTCCGGTTGGGCGCGGCGGTCGACGTGACCGTGAAGGCCTATCCGGGCCGGGTGTTCCGAGGAACGATCGTCAATATCGGGGCGGCGGTGGATCCGACTACCCACCGGGTCGTGGTGCGCTCGGAAATCCCAGACCCCACACACGAACTGCGCCCCGGCATGTTCGCGACCTTCGTGATCCGGACAGGGAAGGCAGTCCGGTCCCCGGCCGTGCCCCTCAACGGCGTGGTCCGGGAAGGCGATGGCACGATGACGGTCTGGGTGACGACCGACCGCCGCCGCCTGGTCAAGCGCACGGTCACCGTGGCCCTCGAGCAGGAGGGGTTCGATCAGATCGTCGACGGCCTGAAGCCGGGGGAGCTGGTCGCCACCGATCGGGCCCTGTTTCTGAACAACGCCCTCACCGAGGCGTCCCGGTGAGGGGCGTGGGGAGCCGTCCCACGCCCGGGTCGCCGTGCTGAAGGCGCTCCTCACCTTCGCGCTGTCCCGCCGGGCGATTGTCCTCCTCGGCGTGTTCGTGCTCCTCGGCGGCGGCCTGGTGGCGTTCTCGGAGCTTAATATCGAAGCGTATCCGAATCCGGCGCCGGTCATCCTCGAAGTCACCGCCCAGGCCCCGGGCCTGTCCGCCGAGGAAATGGAGCGCTATTACACGATCCCCCTGGAGGTCGGCCTCGCCGTCACCCCCGGGGTCGACGTCATCCGCTCGACCTCATTCTACGGGCTCTCCTTCGTCCGGGTGCGGTTCAACTACGGCATCGACTACTACTTTGCCAAGACCCAGGCGGCCATTGCGCTGCAACAGAACGTCAGTCTGCCCAACGGGGTGTCGGCGAATATCCAGGGCTCGAGCCTGGTCGGCGAGATCTTCCGCTACCAGCTGGTCGGGCCCCCGCACTTCGGCTTGACCAATCTGCGCACGCTGCAGGACTGGGTCATGCAACGCCGGTTGCTCACGGTGCCCGGCGTGGTCCAGGTGGTGACCTGGGGTGGTACGACCAAGACGTACGACGTCGAGATCGATCTCCACAAGCTCGACGCGTACAGCATTACGCTGCCGCAGGTGCTGACCGCCATCGGCAACGCCAACAGCAACGTCGGCGGCCGAACGATCAACGTCGGGCAGCAGTCGGTCAACGTCCGCGGGGTCGGCCTGATCGGCAACGTGACGGATATCGACCACATCGTCCTCAGCACCCAACCGGGCGGGATCCCGGTGCGGGTGAAGGACGTGGCGAAAGCCTCCATGGGCTACCTGCCTCGACTCGGCAAGGCGGGCCGTGACGAGGCCGATGACGTCGTCACGGGAATCGTGATCATGAACCGGACCCTGCACACCAACGACGTGGTCCCCCGCGTGCAGGCGGAGATCACGAAGATCAACCGCGACGGCACGCTGCCGCCCGGCGTGCGCGCGGTGCCCTTCTATGACCGGGGCTCGCTGGTCACGGTCACCACGCACACGGTCCTGCACAATCTCATTGTCGGATGCGTGCTGGTCTTCGTCATTCAATGGGTGTTCCTCGGCAACCTGCGCAGCGCCATCATCGTGGGCGCCAACATCCCGTTCGCGCTCCTCTTCAGCGTGATCCTCTTGTACGTGAGAGGCGAGTCGGCGAACTTGTTGTCGATCGGCGCCGTCGACTTTGGGATCATCGTCGACTCGGCCGTCATCCTCGTCGAGAACATCTTCCGCAATCTGCAGTCGAGCGACGAGCATCAGCGGGGGGTCCTGAGCGCGTACGCGCCGCCGGCGCAGGCGCAAAGCTGGAGTACGCGGATTCGGATGATCTTCGCCAGCGCCCTGCAGGTGGACAAGGCCATCTTCTTCTCGACCGCGATCACGCTGGCGGCGTTCGTTCCGCTCTTTACCATGCAGGGCGTCGAAGGACAGATCTTCCGTCCGATGGCGTGGACCTATGCCTACGCGCTCGCGGGGGCGCTGCTCGCAACCTTCACGGTCACCCCGGTCCTGGCCTCGTTGCTGCTCCCGGCGCATGTGCGCGAGGCCGAGACGATCGTCGTGCGGGCGCTGCGCGGCCTCTACCAGCCGGTCCTGCGCTGGGCCCTCTCCCACCGCGCGATCGTGGTGACGATCGGCGTGGCGTTCCTGGTCGTGGTGGGCGTGCTGACTCCACGGCTCGGCGGCGAGTTCCTGCCCACCCTGGAGGAAGGCAATCTCTGGATTCGCGCCACGATGCCGCCGACCATCTCGCTCGAGGATGGGATGCCGCTCGTCGATCAGATCCGGCGGATCATCCGGGGGCACCCGGAAGTGGTGACGGTCGTCTCGCAGCACGGCCGGCCGGACGACGGCAGCGATGCGGCGGGATTTTACAATGCCGAATTCTTCGTGCCTCTGAAGCCGGAGTCGCAGTGGACGCCGGGCCTGACGAAGGAGCAGCTGATCGACACCCTCCAACGGGAATTCTCCGACGCGTTCACGGGGATCACATTCAATTTCTCCCAATACATTCAGGACAACATCGAGGAGGGCCTCTCGGGGATCAAGGGCGCCAACTCGATCAAGATCATCGGGCGAGATCTCGCGACCCTGGAGCAGATCGCCACCCGGATCCTCCCGATCATGGATCAGGTCAAAGGGGTCACGGACCTCGGGATTTTTCGCGTGCTCGGCCAGCCGAACCTGAACATCACGGTGGACCGAGAGAAGGCGGCCCGGTATGGCCTGAACGCGGGCGATGTCAACGCGGTGATCCAAGCGGCGTTGGGCGGGACTCAGGCGACTACGGTGCTGGAGGAGGATCGTCAATTCGCCCTGATCGTGCGCGTCGCAGCCGACTACCGCAACAGTCTAGGGCGGGTACGCGACATCAAGGTCGGGATTCAGACGAGCGGCGGGGCCAACGCCTACATCCCGCT
>DASZJM010000792.1:0-22721 GCA_035948165.1 Candidatus Methylomirabilota bacterium | reverse complement strand
CGCCGCGACATGACCGCGTGGAAATAGGGCAGGCCGTAGCAGAGGCGTGCCGCCACCACCGCGGAGCGAGAGGCGGCTTCGAGCGAGAAGAAATAGATGCCGGGCTCACCGTCCGGGCCACGGACGTACGTGCGCAGGTTGGTCTCGAGGAAGGCGACCGAGAGGGCGGCGGGAAGCTGGGCGGGGCGGGAGTCGAGGATCAGAAACGGGATCAGGGTGATCCAGGCGGACCCGTCGAGGCAGTCGAGGTCGAGCTCGGCCGGGACCAGCGGGCGTAGCCGATCCGCCGGTACCGGCCAATGGACGAACAGCAGGTCGCGCCAGCGCTGCCGGACGACGGCCCGGACGGCGCCGGGCGCGCTCACGGCTCCTGGCGCTTGGCCGCCTTCCGGCTCGCGCGCCGCTCGAGCTCCCAGTAGCGCCGATCGCGCTCTTCCAGGATCTCCTCCGAGCTGCGCAGCGGCGCCTGCTGTGCCTGCTCCACGCCCAGGGCGTGGCCGATCTCGTCGACGATGTCCTGATCCGGCGTGGACACGCTGCCACCGACCGCCTCCTCGCCCGAGCTCTGTGCGCGCTGCCAGTCCGCGTCGATGTCGCCGGCGCTGGCCGCGGGGCCCGTCTCGTGGTGCTCGGTCAGATCGCGCAGGAGGCCGACCGTCTGCCCGCGGTCCTCGCCGCCTTCCCGCCCACGCCGGGTGGCCGGCGTCCGCTTCTTCGCGCGGCCGGCCGCCTTCCGGGAGGCCGGCGCGGCCCGCTTCGCCCGGGTGCGGCGCGTCGGGGCGCGCTTCGTCCGCGTCCGCTTCGTGCCCGCGCGTCTGGTCGCGGTACGCCGGCTCGTGGCCCGCTTCGCTGCCGCTCGTCTGGGCTTCGCCTTGCGCTTGCTCATGGTCCACCTCCCGGCTTCGGGCGGTTCCGACCGACACTCTGTGATAGGAATCGTTGGCATGGTCTCACGAATCGTCCTCGTGTGGCTGCTGGCGACCCTCGGTCTGGCCGGGGGGCTCCCGGGCGGGGCGGCCGGGCAGGGGAGCGCTCCGACCGCCACCCTCGCGGACGGGCGCGTGGGCCAGATCCACTTCGAGAGCCGCACGCCCGCCGGGTACTTCGCCCTCGCGCGGCGCGAGGCGTCGCCGACCGCGGTGGTCGTCGGCACCTTACGGCTGCCGCCCAAGGATGCGCCCCCCAGGGATGCGAAAGACGCGGCCGCGCGCGTGCCCGCGATGGTGATCGCCCACGGCAGCGCCGGCGTCGACGTGCGAGAGATGGGCTGGGCGGACCGGCTCGGCTCCCTCGGCCTGGCCACCTTCGTGGTCGACAGCTTCACCCCCCGCAACGTGCGCGAGACCGCCACCGACCAGGCGCGCATCGACGGGGACCGCATCGGGGTGATCGGCTTCTCCAAGGGCGGCCAGGTCGCGCTCTACACCGCGCTGGAGCCGTTCCGCCGCGCGATCATCGACGACGATCGGCGCTTCGCCGCGCACGTGGCGCTCTACCCGTACTGCAGCGACTGGTATAGCGCGGCCCACGTGACCGGCGCGCCGCTGCTGTTCCTGCTGGGCGGGCGCGACGACTACACCCCGGCGGAGGCGTGCCGGGGCTACGCGGAGTGGTTCAAGACCGCGGGCGCCGAGACCACCGTGGTCACGTACGCGAGCTCGTATCACGACTTCGACGCGGAGCGGTCGCCGCGCTACGAGCGCGCGCTCGTTACCGGCCGCGGCTGCGACATGGCGGTGGACCTCGACCAGTTCACGGTCGCGCGGCGTGGCACCGGGGAAGACATCACCGCGAGCGCGGGCCAGTACGGGCGCAATTGCCTCTCCCGCGGGGCCACCATCGGTGGCGACGCGGAGGCGCGGCGCCGGGCTCCCGAGGACGTCGCCGCCTTCCTGCGGCGCGTGCTCAAGCCCGAGACGCATTGACGGCCTCCCGGCCGGTCTGCTAGGGTTGCCGCGCGAATCGCTTCTCTCATTCCTCTCGAACGACGCGGTCAGGGAGGTGGCAATGGCGCAAGAAGCGTACGATCCGGAACGCAGCGCGGTCTCGCGGCGCACGATGCTCCGCAGCGTGGGAGCCGCGGTCGGCGCCGCGGTGCTGGCCCCGCGACTCGTGGGCGCGCAGACCCCGCCGGTGGGGCCGCCCAGCACCATCACCCAGCCGCCCCGCGACTTCAGCCCGCGCGGCGCGCCCACCACGTACTTCACCGATCCCGACGTGCTCACCGTGCAGCCGGCCTTCGACGGACTCCGGCAGCCCAACGCCCCGATCCAGCGCCTGTGGACGGGCTCGCTCTGGGCCGAGGGCCCCGCGTGGAACGCGCAGGGCCGCTACCTGGTGTGGAGCGACATCCCCAACAACCGGCAGCTGCGCTGGATCGAGGACAACGGGCACGTCAGCGTGTTCCGCATGCCGTCGAACAACAGCAACGGCAACACCTTCGACTTCCAGGGGCGCCAGCTCTCCTGCGAGCACGTCACCCGGCGCGTGGTGCGCTATGAGCTGGATGGCTCGGTCAGCCTCATCGCGGGGATGTACAACGGCAAGCGGCTCAACTCGCCCAACGACGTGGTGCCGCATCCGGACGGCAGCTACTGGTTCACCGATCCGCCCTACGGGGCCCAGCTCTACGAGGGCACGGTGGACGCGGCGGGCGGTCCCGCGAACACCGGCGGCCGTCTCAACCCGAAGCTCGGGCAGCCGCTCGAGCTCGGCTCCTACAAGCGCGAGCTGCCCACCGCGGTGTACCGCGTCGACAAGAGCGGCACGCTCACCCAGGTGGTGGGCGAGAACGAGGTGCCGGACCCGAACGGGCTCTGCTTCTCACCGGACTACAAGAAGCTCTACGTGATCAGCACCGGCAAGGGCCCGGGCGACACGGGACCCGGCGGTAAAGGCGACATGACGGTCTTCGACGTGGGCTCGGACAACAAGCTCTCCAATCGCAAGCTCTTCAGCGACTTCATGATCGACGGAGTGAAGTGCGGGCCGGACGGCGTGCGCGCCGACGTGGACGGCAACCTGTGGTGCTCCAGTAACGCGGGGCGCGCGGTCGGTTACAGTGGCGTCACGGTGTGGAACCCGCAGGGCCAGCTCATCGGACGCATCCGGCTGCCCGAGATCTGCGGCAACGTCTGCTTCGGCGGGCCCAAGCGCAACCGCCTGTTCATGGCCGCGAGCCAGTCCCTCTACGCGGTCTACACCGCGACCCAGGGCGCCGCCCCCGGCTAACCGCCATCCGGGGTCAGGTCTTGCATTCCGACATCGTAGGCCGACGACGTGGGCCGACAGTGTCGCAATGTAAGACCTGACCCCATCCGCCATCCACGCCAGCCTGAAGCTCGGGATCTGGAGCAGGTGCGCCTGATCCGCTCGCTCGGCTTCGATTCGATCTGGGCGGCGCGGAAATGTCGGAATGCAAGACCTGACCCCAGGAGGGTGTATGCGAGTCGGAGCGGAGAAGATCCGGGAGCAGCTCGTGGCGGTGCTCACGTCGTGGGGAATGTCGGCAGAGCACGCGGCGGTCACCGCGGAGATGATGGTCGAGACCGACCTGCGCGGGGTGGACTCGCACGGCATCTCGATGCTGCCGTCGTACGATAAGGAGTTCCGCGCGGGCCGGCTCAACATGCGCCCGCAGTGGAAGGTGGTGCGCGACCGGCCCTCGATGGCGCGCATCGACGCGGATCGCTCGCTCGGCCACCCGGTCGCCGCCCACGCGATGAACCTGGCCGTCGACAAGTGCCGGGCCACCGGGGTCGGGGTCGTCGCGGTCTTCAACTCGCACCACTTCGGCGCGGCCGGCTGCTACGCCAAGATCGCGGCGGACCGCGGGGTGATCGGCATGGTCACCTCGGCCACCCGCGGGGTCACGCTGGTGCCGACCTTCGCGGCGGAGCCCATCATGGGCACGAACCCGCTCGCCTTCGCGGCGCCCGCGCGGCGCAACGCCCCCTTCCAGCTCGACATGGCGACGACCACCGTGGCCGCGGGCAAGGTGAAGGTCTACAAGCTCAACCACAAGCCGGTGCCGTCGGGCTGGGTGGTGGACGGCGACGGCCGCGCAGTGACCGACGAGACGGAGGCCTTCCGCCACGTGTTCGAGCGGCCCGAGGGCGGCATCACCCCGCTCGGGGGCGGCCGCGAGCAGGGCGGGCACAAGGGCTACGGCCTCGCGGTGATGGTGCACATCCTGGGCGGGACGCTGGCCGGCGCGTCGTTCTCGCCGCTGCGCAACCGCACCCAGCGCGACTCGGACCCGCACAACATCGGCCACTTCTTCATGGCCATCGATCCGGGCGCGTTCCGCGACGAGGGCGAGTTCGAGCGCGATCTCGACGACGTGATCGACGTGCTGCACGGGGCGAAGCGCGCGGACCCCGCGCAGCCGGTGCTGGTGGCGGGCGACCCCGAGCGGCTCACCCGCACGGAGCGGCTCGAGCAGGGCGTGCCGATCCCGGACGACCTGATGGAGCAGCTCCGCGCGGTGGCGGCCGCCGCGCGGGTGCCCTTCGTGCTCTAGGCTACGAGAGGGCCTTCCGCAGGGCGGTCGCGATCTCGTCGAGCAGGATGCGCGACTGGTCGAGGATGCGGGTCATGCGCAGGAAGCCGTGGAACATCCCGGAGTACTGGGTGAGCGTCACCGCCACCCCCGCGTCCCGCAGCCGCCCCGCGTAGGCCTCGCCCTCGTCCCGCAGCGGATCGCACCCGGCGGTGATCACCAGGGCGGGCGGCAGGTCGGCCAGGCTCTTGGCCAGGAGCGGGGAGACGAGTGGCTCGCGCCCCTGCTCCTCGCGCGAGAGGTAGTGCCGCCAGAACCAGCGCATGTCCTCGGTACTCAGCACGAACCCGGTGGCGTTCTCGCGATAGGAGACGGTGTTGAAGTCGTAGTTGGTGACCGGGTAGACCAGGATCTGCAGCAGCAGCCGCGGGCCGCGCCGGTCGCGGGCCATCAGCGCCATCACCGCGGCGAGGTTGCCGCCCGCGCTGTCGCCGCCGACCGCCACCCGCGCCGCGTCGAGCCCGAGCCGCGTCGCGTTGGCCACCACCCACAGCAGGCCCGCGTAGGAGTCGTCGACCGGCGTCGGGTACTTGAACTCGGGCGCGAGCCGGTAGTCCACCGACGCCACCGCGCAGCCGGCCGCGTTGACGATGGACCGGCAGATGCCGTCGTGGGTGTAGAGGTCGCCGATCACCCAGCCGCCGCCGTGGTAGAAGACCAGCACCGGATGCGGGCCGACGCCGGCGGGCCGGTAGACGCGCACCGTGATCTCGCCGCCGGTGACCGGCACGCGGTGGTCGGCCACCGCGGCGACTTCCTCGAACGGGCCGAGCGCGGCGGTGCGCGAGCGCATGGACTCGCGGGCCTCCGCCGGGGTCGAGTCCTTGAACGCCTTCAGGTTGAGCGCGGCGAGAGCGTCGACGACCTTCTGGGCCTGGGGATCGAGCGGCATGTTCGCCTCCTGGGAGTTCCGCGAGCTCTGTGGTGGGGACAGTAGGCGCTCGCGCGGCCCACGTCAAGCGTGCGCGGCCCCCCGCCGCAGGTGTCGCGCCCCCAACAGGAGCACGCCCGCGGCCACCCAGGCCAGCGCGCCGTCCAGCACGAAGGCACCGGGCAGGCTGATCGCGGCCAGGCCGCCGCTCACCAGCGGGCTCGCCGCGGTGCCGATCTGCACGCTGAGGGCGAGCCAGCCGAACGCGGCCCCGCGCCGCTCGCCGGTCACGAGCGCGCCGCCGATCGAATAGGCGAGCGTGAGGGCGCCGCCCAGGCAGAGGCCGGTGAGGCAGCGGAAGAGCATCAGGCTCTGCCAGCCCGGCGCGAAGGCCATCAGGGCGCAGGGCAGGCCGCCCAGCACGAGGCCGACCAGGAGCAGGCGCTCGGCCGGCCAGCGCTGGGCGAGGCGCCCGGCCAGGAGAGCCGAGCCGGTGGCGCAGACCGCGGCGAGCGAGATGATCTCGCCGGATGTGGCGGCGATGCGGGTGACGTCGGGCAGCACCGCCACCTTGAGTGGCACCAGCAGCCCGAGCCCGCGGTCGATGAACTGGCCGACGAAGAGCAGGACCAGCACCAGCGGGAACCCGCGCGAGGTCCACACCTGACGGAGGGTGAAGCCGGACTCGGGCGTGGCCGCGACCGGCCCGGTCTGGGTGGTGGGTCGGGTCTCGGTGAACAGCACGAGCAGGCCGACCAGGGCCAGCGCGCACATCCCGGCGGTGACGAAGAAGGCGTAGCGCAGCCCGAAGTGGGACGCCACGTAGCCGCCCACGGCGGGACCGATCGCCACGCTCAGGAGCTGCGCGCCCTGCACGCGCCCGATGGCCACCGGCACCCGCTCCTTGGGGCAGGAGACGCTGGCCAGGGCCATCGCGAAGACCGAGAAGCCGGCGATGACTCCTTGCAGGGTCCTCAAGATTAGGAGCTGGGTGACCGAGGTGACGAGCCCCATCGCGGCCACGATGATCACGAAGCCGACCAGCGAGCGGGCCATCATCATCTTGCGGCCGACGCGGTCCGCGAAGCTGCCCCAGAGCGGGCCCAGCAGGCCGGAGACCGCGGGGGTCACCGCGGTCAGCACCCCGGACCAGAGCGCCACCTGGGTGCGGTCGGTGACTCCCAGCTCGATCACGTAGAGCGGGAGGAACGGCGAGAAGAACGCGAAGCCGACGAACGCGATGAAGACGACGAGGGCCAGCGCCCAGACGTTGCGCTCCCAGCTCTCCACTCGGTCCGGGCGCCCGCGTCCCTACCGGCTGTACCGGTAGGCCGCCGCCTCCGCGGCGATCTTGCCCACGTCCATCCGGTTGATCTCGTCGATCAGGTCGTTGGTGATGAGGTCGGAGGTCGGCACCTTCTGGGTGATCACGCTCCACTTGACGAGGAAGTCCACGTAGTCGCGGTAGTTGACCTCGGAGTTCTCGCCCCAGCGCTTCACCCCCGCCGGCTCGAGCTTGTAGTGGGGCATGCGGGCCTCGAGCACCTTGAGGTCCTCGCGCACCGCGGTGGCCTCGTCCTTGCCGGTGGGCTTGGTCTGGGGGAAGACCTCGTAGACGATGCGCACCGCCGCCTCCGGGTTGGCGATGGTGAAGATCGTGCCCTTGGCGTAGGCGCGGGCCATGCCGATCAGCTCCTTCCCGCGCGTTTTCAGCGTGTCCTCGGAGGCGAGGAAGCCGTTGCCGGGGAACTTCTCGATGTCGCGCCGGTCGAGGTAGCGCATGCGCACGCCCGCGTTCTCCACCATCGCGTACTGGGTGTCGAACTGGCTCAGCGCCTCCACCTGCTTGTTGCGCACCATCGCCGCGGTCTGCGCGCCCTCGCCCGCCACCACGATCTGGACGTCCTTGGCGGGATCGAGACCGGCCGCCGCCACCTGGGCCCGCGCCACCACCACGCCGGCGGAGGCGAGGCTGGTGACCCCGATGGACTTGCCGCGCAGCTCGCTCGGGCTCTGGATCGGGCTGTCCGCCGGCACCGCGATGCCGTAGCCGTTGGTCTGGTAGGCGGTGTAGTAGATCTTGGCTCGGACTCCCTGGGGACGGCCGTTGGCGAGGGGCTCCACGCTCGGCAGCGAGATCGGCACCTCGCCGGTGGCCACCGCCTTCACGCAGTCGGTGGAGCCGGGCAGGGGAACGATCTCGATGTCGAGCCCCTCCTGCTTGAACCAGCCCATCTTCATGGCCACCGCGAACGGGGATCCGACGCCCATGCTGATCGTCCGGGCGCAGATGGCCACGCGGAGCTTGGTGGTCTGGGCGAGCGCCGCGGCGGGGGCGCAGAGAACGAGCACGGCGAGGACGATGGCGGCTTTGCGCATGGACGCTTTTGATCTCCTCTCGGGTCAGGTCGGCAGTCCGAACAATGACGACATCCGGGTGCCGTCGTGCAGGGCGGTCATCTCCTCCTCGGAGGGCCGCCGGGTGAAGCGGCTCGCCGCGTCGAGGACTTTCGGGAGCAGGCCGAGGTCGCCCGCGGTGTTCAGGAAGATGCCGGGCCGGCCCAGCACCCAGTGGACCGCGCGGTCGATGTCCTCCTGGCGCTCGAGGGGCTGGTACCAGGTGGCGTACGTGCGCTCGGTGGCGGCCCACGGGCCGCGCGCGATCCCCTTGATGGTCTGCACCGCCACGTTGCGCTCGCGGCAGATCGCGGTGACCTGCTCGAAGGCCTCCCGGTAGCGCTCGTTCTGCATCATGAAGAAGTTGTAGGGCAGCAGGATCGAGTCGAACTCGAACCGCGCGAGGCTCCGCCGGTGCATGGCCGCGATGGTCCAGCCGTGGCCGGTGACCCCGATGGCGCGCACCAGGCCCTGCGCCTGCGCCTCCACCAGCGCCTCCAGGGCGCCGCCCGGGCCCATCGCCTGATCCCAGTCGTCCGGGTGGCCGAGCGAGTGCATCTGGATCAGGTCGACCGAGTCCACCCGCAGCCGCTCGAGCGAGCGGTGCACATCCTCGCGCGCCTCGCCCGCGCTGCGGGAGCCGGTCTTGGTGGCGAGGAAGAAGTCCTTCCGGTGGCGGGCCATCCACGGCCCGATGCGCAGCTCGGAGTCCCCGTAGCGCGCCGCGGTGTCGATGTGGTTGACCCCGTGGCGGAGCAGCACCTCCAGGGCGCGGTCGGCCTCGTCCTGGCTGGCGCGCGCCAGCGCGGCCGCGCCGAAGAGGGTGACGGTGGACTGGTGCCCGGTGCGGCCGAACGGTCGACGCTCGATCATGACGGCTCCTTTGTCGGGACGGGCCAGCGTCCGGTGGCGCGCAGCAGCTCGAAGACGGCGGACGAGGTGAGGGGCGGGCGGTCCACCTGGACGCCGTAGTCGGCGAGGGCGTCCTCCACCGCGTTGGCCACCGCGGCGGCCGGCGAGATCACCCCGCTCTCGCCCACTCCCTTGATGCCAAGCGGGTTGATCACGGAGGGGAAGTCCATGTGGACCACGTCGAGCGGCGGCATCTCGTCCGCGCGCGGCATCGGGTAGTCCATGAGGGAGCCGGTGAGGAGCTGGCCCGCGTCGTCGTAGATCAGCGCCTCTCCGAGGGCGCTGCCGAGCCCCTGGGCGATGCCGCCGTGGAGCTGGCCCTCCACGATGACCGGATTGATCGCCCGCCCGCAGTCGTGCATCGCGGCGAGCCGCAGCAGCGAGATCGCGCACGACTCCAGATCCACCTCGAGAACGACGCCCTGCACCCCGAAGGCCCAGGTGACGGTGTCGGGGTAGAAGAAGGCGCACGCGCTGAGCCCCGGGCCGCCCGCGTCCGCGACCGCGCGGCTCCGCACCGCGGCGCGCGCGACTTGGCCCAAGGCGAGGCTCTTGCCGGGCGCCCCACGCACGCCCACGCGCCCCTCGGCCAGCACCACGTCCTCCGGTGCGCACTCGAGCATCTCGGCGCCCACCAGCCGCGCCTTGTGCGCCACCTGCGCGGCGGAGCGCTGGACCGCGGGCCCGCCCACCGCGGCGACCCGGCTCGCGATCGTGCCCATGCCGTAGCCTACCAGGCTCGTGTCGCCGCCCACCACCGCGACCGACTCGAGCGCCACGCCGAGCTCGTCGGCCGCGATCTGGGCCAGCGTGGTCTCGTGACCCTGGCCCTGCGCGCAGACCCCGAGGTGCACGAACACGGTGCCGTCGGGATCCACCCGGATGTCGGCGCCCTCGAACGGGCCGATGCCGGTGCCCTCGACGTAGGCGCAGAGCCCGACGCCGATCGGCCGCGGGCCGCCGCGCCGCTTCGCCTGCCGCGCCCGCCAGCCGTCGTAGTCGAGGGTGGCGAGCAGCCGGTCGAAGGCGGCGGGGTAGTCGGCCGGATCGTAGGTGATGGGCGCGCCGTCGCGATAGGTGAGCCCGGTCGGGACCGGCATCTCGTCGGGCCGGATCAGGTTGAGGCGCCGGAGCGCGGCCGGATCCATCCCGATCGTGCGCGCCGCGCGGTCGAGGAGGCGGTCGAGCACGAAGGCGGCCTCGGGCCGCCCCGCCCCGCGATAGGCCGCCGCGAACGTCTTGTGGGTGAGCACGTTCCGCCCCGTCCCGCGATAGTGCGGCACGTGGTAGGGCCCCGGCAGGTGGTTGATGGTGTTCAGCGTGATCGCCTCGCCGAGGGTGGGCGCCACCCCGTGATCGCGCGTGAACGCGGTCTCGATCGCAATTATGTGCCCGTCGCGCTCGACCCCGATGCGCGCCTCGTGGACCTGGTCCCGGTCGCCCGCCGCGGTGAGGCAGTGCTCGCTCCGCGTCTCGACCCACTTCACCGGGCGGCCGAGCCGGCGGGCCACCACCGCCACCAGGATCTCCTCGGGATAGACGTGGCCCTTGACCCCGAAGCCGCCACCCACGTCCGGCACGAGCACGCGGATGCGCTCCTCGGCCAGGCCCACCACCGGGGCGATCGCGCTGCGCACCGCGAACGGCACCTGGGTCGACGTCCACACCGTGAGCCCGCCCCCGATCGGATCGGGCGCGGCCAGGACCCCGCGCGTCTCGAGCGGCATGCCGGCCACCCGCGGATAGGCGAGACGCGCGGCCACCACCACCGGGGCGCGGGCGAGCGCCTCCGCGGGCTGGCCCTTGGCGGAGGTGGTGACCGACGCCAGGTTGTCCGGCCACGTCTCGTTGACCCGCGGCGCGCCGGCCGCGCTCGCGGCGGCGGGCGACACCGCGGCGGGCAGCGGGTCGTAGGCGACCGCCACCCGCTCGACGCCGTCGGCGGCCGCGTACGGGCTCGTGGCGACCACCACCGCCACCGGCTCGCCCACGTGGCGCACCCGCGCGCCGGCCAGCACTGGATGCACGTAGGGGCGGGCCTTGGGCTCCGGCACGAGGGGCGGCACGGTGGCGGCGGCCAGCTCGGGCAGGTCGGCCAGGGTGAGCACCGCGATCACTCCGTCGCAGGCGCGCGCCGACGCGCCGTCGACGCCGGCGACGCGCGCGTGGGCGTGCGGGCTGCGCACGACGGCCAGGTGGAGCAGGCCCTCCACCCGCACGTCGTCGAGGTAGCGGCCGCGCCCGGCGACGAAGCGGCCGTCCTCCTTCCGCTTCGGCGAAGCGCCGACCAGCACCGGGGCCGGGACCGGAGGCGCGGGCTAGCCGCGGGCCCCGGCCGCGCGCAGGTGCTCGTCGCGTCGCGACTGGAGGTCGCCGTCGGTGTAGGTCATCAGCTCGGGGCGGGCCTTGCCGAGCATCACCTGCAGGTACGCGGGCTCGAGGCCCACGTTGGTGAAGCCGTGGATCACGTTGGCCGGGCAGGAGACGCAGTCCCACGGGCCCAGCACGGTCTCGGCGCGATGGCCGGCGCCGTCCTCGATGAACACCAGCACCTTGCCCTGGAGGAGGAAGAAGACCTCCTCGACCTCGTGGGTGTGCGGGGCGTTGCCCTGGCCGGGCGGGATGAACATGACCGAGAGCGTGAAGTGCTGCGCGGGGATCACGCTGGCGTCCGCCTTGCCGGAGGCGCCCGAGCCGATGAAGCGGTGCTGCGCACGCTTGAAGCCCTCGACGCGCGCGTCGGCGAACGCGTCCCAGTCGGCGCGGCGCTCGGTGAAGCGGGCCACGTGGGTGCGGAGCATCTCGTCGAGGGACGGCGTAGTCTGGCTCATGTCGATGGCCTCCCGGGGCCCTCAGTCTAGTCGGTCGCTCCCGGGCCCGCAAGGCGCGGGCGGCCGCCTTGCGTCCATCGCGTCCATCCGCTACCATCCGCGCTGCGCCGGGCGCGCGGCCGACCGCCCGGCCGGGAGGCTCGTCCATGGGCAAGATCGTCTTCGCGGGCGCGATGTCGCACGTGCTCGATCCCGACTACTACCAGCGCGCCTGCGGCGACGAGGGGCGCCGGATGGTCACCGACTGCATGACCGAGATCGCCCGGATGGGCGAGCGCTTCTCGGCCACCCGCGCCGACGCGCTGATCGTGGTGGCCGACGACCACCTGAACGCGTTCTCGTTCAACGCGGTCCCGGCCCTCTGCGTGCGCATCGGCACGAGCGTGCAGCGCATGAAGCAGGACCACGCGGAGGCCTTCGACGCGGTGCTGGACCACATGCCGGAGCACTACCCGCTCCACGAGGACCTCGCCAACCAAATTCTGGAAAAGGGGCTCAGGTCCGGGTTCGACCTCGCGATGTCCTGGGAGGCCCCGGTCGACCACGCGTTCCTGAGCCCGGTCAACACCATGCACGGGACGCGGCCGATCCCGCCGCTGGTGCCGATCTGGGTGAACTGCTTCGTGGCGCCCCAGCCGACCCCCAAGCGCTGCTTCGACTTCGGCCGGCACATCGCCCGCGTGGTCGCGGCCTCGCGGTGGAACGTGGGCATCATCGCCACCGGCGGCCTCTCGCACTTCCCGGAGCTGTCGCTGCCGCGGGTGGGCGAGACCGACACCGTGTTCGACCGCAAGCTCGTGCACTGGATGGAGCGCGGCGAGCACGAGCCGCTGCAGGAGCTGACCGTCGGCGAGCTCCACAAGACCGGGGAGCACGAGTTCCTCAACTGGATGGTGCTGATCGGCGCGATCAGCCCGGCCCGCGCCCAGGTGCGCTACTTCGGCGAGCTGCGGCGGATCAACCTCGCCGCGGTCGAGTGGAGTCTCGCGTGAGCCGCTACGCGGTCAACAGCCTGCTCTACCGCCTCAAGAAGGAGCCGGAGTTCCGGGCCCGCTTCCAGGCCGACGCGGCCGCCGCGCTGACCGGCATCGATCTGACCGAGCCCGAGCGCGCCGCCTTCGTGGCCCATGACATGCGCCGTATCAACGAGCTGGGCGGGTACCTGCACCTCGTGATGTCGGTGCCCGGCCTGGCCGCTCACTAGCGGCCCCGCCATGAAGCTCGTCCGGTACGGCCGCGCGGGCGCCGAGCGCCCGGGCCTGGTGGACGCGACGGGTCGCCTGCGCGACCTCTCGCGGGTGGTCGAGGACATCACTCCCGAGGTGCTGACGCCCGCCGGCCTCAAGCGGCTGCGGGCGGTGAAGCCGGACCGGCTGCCCGCGGTGAAGGGCAAGCCACGGCTCGGGTGCCCGCTCGCCGCCATCGGCAAGATCGTGTGCATCGGGCTCAACTACACCGACCACGCCCTCGAGGTCTCGCTGCCGCTGCCGAAGGAGCCGACCATCTTCATCAAGGCCAACAGCGCGATCAGCGGACCCGATGATCCGATCGCGCGCCCTCCGGGCGCGGTGAAGCTCGACTACGAGGTGGAGCTGGCCGCGGTGATCGGCCGCGCCGCGCGGTCGGTGGACGAGGCGCGCGCGCTCGGCCACGTGGCCGCCTACTGCCTGCTGAACGACGTCTCCGAGCGCGAGTTCCAGATGGAGCACGGAGGCGGCACCACCAAGCGCAAGAGCGCGGACACCTTCGCGCCGATCGGCCCGTGGCTGGTCACCGCCGACGAGATCGCCGATCCCCAGGCCCTCGCGCTGTGGACCACCGTCAACGGGGAGCGGCGCCAGCACGGCAGCACCCGGGACATGGTCTTCCCGGTGCGCCAGCTGGTCGCGTACCTGAGCCGCTTCATGACGCTCCTGCCCGGCGACCTGATCTCCACCGGCACGCCGGCCGGGGTCAGCCACGGGGCGCGGCCGCCGCGCTATCTCGTGCCCGGCGACACGGTAGAGCAGGGGATCGACGGTCTCGGCCAGCAGCGGCATCGGGTGATCCAGCGCAAGGTGTGATCCTCGTCGAGCACGCCACCGTCATCACGGTGGACGCCAGCCGGCGGGTTTTCGCGGACGGCTCCGTCCTGGTGGACGGCGCCCGCATCCTCCAGGTCGGCCCGTCGGCCGAGGTGCATCCGCCGCGGCCGCCCGATCGGGTGATCGACGGACGGCGGCTCGTCGTCACCCCGGGCTTCGTGGACACCCACGTGCACCTCTCCGAGCACCTCAACCGGGGGCTGCTCCTCGACGACATCCCGGTGGACCGCTACCTGCCCGACTGGCTCATCCCCCTCTACGCGGTGATGACCCCGGAGGACGAGCAGCACGCCGCCCTGCTGGCCGGGATCGAGATGATCCGCACCGGGACCACCACCTTCTGCGAGGCAGGGACGCTCTTCGACACGTCCGCGGTGGCGGACGCGGTCGAGCGGCTCGGGATGCGGGCGATCCTCGGCCGCTGGACGTGGGACCTCGAGTCGGGCCCCGACCGCATGCGCCAGACGACGGCGGAGGCGCTCGCGGCCAACGCGGCGATGCTCGAGGAGCTGGGCGCGCGCGGCGGGCTCGTGCGCGGCTGGCCCCTGCTGCTGGGCTTCGGCACCTGCTCGGAGGAGCTGATCCGCGGGGCCAAGGCGCTGGCCGACCGACACGGGGTGGGGTGGGGGATGATGCACCTGGCCTCGCATCCCTCGCGCCTCACCCGCGACCGCCTGCCGCTGGCCACGCTCGACGCGTGGGGCGTGCTCGCCCCGAACGCCAAGCTCTCCCACATGGTCTATCTGGACGACGCGGACGTCGCGCGGCTGGTGCGGCGCGGGGTCAAGATCAGCCACTGCCCGACCGCGGGGCTCAAGCACACCAAGGGGCTGGCCGCGCACGCGCGGGTGCCGGAGATGGTGCGCGACGGGGTGTGCGTCTCGCTGGGGGGCGACAGCGGCAACGGATCGAATCACTTCGACATGCTGCGGATGATGTATCTCGTCGCCAACATCTACAAGGACGCCCGGCTCGACGTGCGGGTGATGCCGCCCGAGACGGTGGTCGAGATGGCGACGATCCGCGGGGCGGAGGCGCTCCTGATGGAGCGGGAGATCGGCTCGCTCGAGGTGGGCAAGCGCGCCGACCTCGTGCTCTTCGATCGCGACGCCCCGGAGTGGCGCCCGCTGCTCAACCCGCTCAACAACCTGGTCTACGCGGCCACCGGGTCGAGCGTGCGCGGCGTGATGATCGACGGGCGCCTGGTGCTCGACGAGGGGCGCATCACCACCCTCGACGAGCGGGCCGTCTACGATCGGGTGGAGGAGCTGGCCCGCGATCAGGTGCGGCGGGCCGGGCTCGCCGTCATCAACAAGTGGCCGCTCCGGCCGTGATGCCCGGCGTGACTACAGGATGAAGCTGCCGCGGAATCCCTTGCGGGCGAGCGCCTCGCGAGCCGACTCGGCCTGCTCGCGTGTCGAGTACCCGCTGACCCGCACCACCCACGGTGCCGGGGAGGAGTCCACGCGCAGGACGTCGGCCGAGTAGCCGGCCTTCTTGGCATTCTCGGCCACGCGCCCGGCCTGCCGGGCGTTCTTGAAGGCCGCGATCTGCACCGCGAAGGTCCGTCGGCTTGCCGACGCCGCGCTCGCGGCCTTGGGCTCGCGGGCGGGCGTCGCCGGCTTCGTCTCGCGGGCGGCGACGGTGGTCTTGGGCTCCCGCGGCGCGGGCTTGGCCTCGCGCGCGGCCGGCGGGAGCCTGGGCTCGGCCGGGGCCGACGGCGTCACCGCGGGCGGGGGCGTTGTTGCGGCGGTGGGGGCCGCGGGTGGCGGCGCGGGCGCGGCCGCGACGGTCTGGCCCGCGGTGGGCTCGGCCGGCGCGGTCGAAGGCTTGGCGGTGACGGTCGAGATCACCGAGTCCGGCGTCGTCACCTCGCGCTTGGCCCGTGGCGTCGCGGGGCCCAGGTCGTACCAGCCGAGCCAGTGCGGGATCGCGAACACCAACGCGAAGGTGATTGCGGCCGCGAGCACGCCGATCCAGATGCCGCGGAACGCGGAGTCGCGCGGCTCCTCCATCTCCTCCATGTCCTCGTCGTCGAGCCAGGACGGCTCCTCGAGGCGGGGGAAGTGGTCCGGCTCCTCGGTCGCGGTCAGCGCCGCGCTCGCGGCGTGGTCGACCTGATCATGATCGCGCTCGTGATCGAGGTCGTGCTCCTGCCCGTCCATCCGATGTACGCGGTCGTCCCCGGTCAGCATGGTTCCGTCTTAGCATGGGCCTCCGGAGCCTCCGGCAAGAATAGTCACGCGCCGCGGCCCACCCCCGGCTGACGCTGCGCGGCAGGTCAGCGGGGGATGCCGGAGCGGGCGAGGGCGTCGGCGCGGTCGTTCTGGGGGTGGCCGCTGTGGCCCGCGACCTTGTGCCAGGTGACGTCGTGCTGCTCGACGAGCGCGATGAGGGCCTCCCAGAGGTCGCGGTTCTCCACCGGCTTCTTCTGGGAGTTGAGCCAGCCGTTCTTGCGCCAGCGCTCGTACCACCGGTCGCGAAAGCAGTTGATGACGTACGCGCTGTCGCTGTAGATGTCGACCCGGCGCCGCCCCGACAGCGCGCGCAGGCCCTGGATGGGCGCGGTCAGCTCCATCCGCTGATTGGTGGTGGGGTTCTCGCCGCCGAGCAGCTCGACCTCGCGGCCGTTCTCGATCAGGAGCACCCCCCAGCCACCGGGCCCCGGGTTGCCCGAGCAGGCGCCGTCCGTGTACATGATCACGGGGGGAAGGGGGGACATGCTGGGCGCGTTGCCTGCGGACCCCTCACCCTGCCCTCTCCCCATCGGGGAGAGGGGGAGAGGGGATCAGGAGGGCCAGTAGAGGTAGCGACCGCAGGACTCGCAGGGGATCAGCGAGGACTGCGCGCGGAGCTCCTGCAGGCGCTGCGGGGTGATCGTCATCCGGCAGGCGCCGCAGAAGTTGGGCTTGGTCACCGGGACGAGGGCCAGCCCGGCGCGGGCGCGGAGGATCCGGTCGTAGTCGGCCAGGATGTTCGCGGGCAGCTTGCCGGCCAGCTCCTTGCGCTCGGTGCGGACCCCGCCCAGGTCGGCCTCGATCCCGCGCAGCTGCTCCTTGAGCGTGGCCTCCTGGCCCCGCCCCTCGCTCTCGCGCTGCTTGAAGCGCGCATCGGCCTCGCGGATGTCGCCGGTCAGACGCTCCTGGGCCTCCATGAGGACCAGGACCTCCTCCTCCATCCGGGCCTTCTCCTGCTTGATCTCCTCGATCTCGATGAGGACCGCGGAGTACTCCTTGTTGGTCTTGACCTCGTAGAGGCGGGCCTCGTTCTTGGAGCGCTTGGCCTGGACGACTTCGAGGTCTTTCTCCTTGGCCCGCTGGTCCTTGCGGGCGGCGTCCAGCCGGGCCTTGGCCTGCTCGGCGTTCTTCTTGGCGTCCTCGACCGCGGCGTGGATCGCGGCGATCTCCCGGGGGAGCCGCGCGGCGTCCGCCTCGAGGCCGGCGATCCTCGTATCGATCGCCTGCAGATTGATCAGCGTCTGGAGGTTTCCGTCCACTTACCCTCTCGTCCCTGCTCTCGCTGCCACCGTGTCGTGCCCCGCGTCGAGATTGGTGGGCCCACTTGGACTCGAACCAAGACCGGACCGGTTATGAGCCGGGGGCTCTGCCAATTGAGCTATGGGCCCGTCGCTCATGATACCACCGCCCGCGGCCGGCTCACGATTCGAGGAAGCTCCGGAGCTTCTTGGAGCGCGAGGGATGGCGGAGCTTGCGCAGCGCCTTGGCCTCAATCTGCCGGATGCGCTCGCGGGTGACCGCGAAGTCCTGGCCGACCTCCTCCAGCGTGTGCTCGCAGCCGTCCGAGAGGCCGAAGCGCAGGCGCAGCACCTTCTCTTCTCGCGGCGTGAGGGAGTTCAGGACGCGGTTCGTCTGCTCCCGAAGCGACAGCCCGATCATGCTCTCCACCGGCGAGCCGACCTGCTTGTCCTCGATGAAGTCGCCCAGATGGCTGTCCTCCTCCTCGCCGATCGGGGTCTCGAGCGAGATGGGCTCCTGGGCGATCTTGAGGACCTTGCGGACCTTGTCGACGGGGACTTCCATCTTGATGGCGATCTCTTCGGGGGTGGGCTCGCGTCCCAGCTCTTGAACCAGCTGTCGGGAGGTCCGGATGAGCTTGTTGATGGTCTCGATCATGTGCACCGGGATCCGGATGGTGCGGGCCTGGTCCGCGATGGCGCGGGTGATCGCCTGGCGGATCCACCAGGTGGCGTAGGTCGAGAACTTGTACCCGCGCCGGTACTCGAACTTGTCGACCGCCTTCATCAGGCCGATGTTGCCTTCCTGGATCAGGTCGAGGAACTGCAGGCCGCGGTTGGTGTACTTCTTGGCGATCGAGATGACGAGCCGGAGGTTCGCCTCGACCATCTCCTTCTTGGCCCGCGCCGCCTTGGCCTCGCCCTGCTTGATGATCTTGACGATGTTCTTGAGATCGTCCGCCTTGGCGTCGGCGAGCTCCTCGGCCCGCTTGATCTTCTGCTGGGCCACCCACACCAGGCGGTCCTTGATCGAGGGGTACTTGGCGGCCGCCTTCTGGTAGAGGTCGCGGTCGCCCTCGTCGCGGTCGTCGTCGGCGAGCGAGGAGAGGAACGCGTCCACCGCGGTGGGGGCCGGGCGCTTGCCGTCGGACCAGAGCGCGATCTCGCGCTCGGCGCGGTGGATCTTCTCCACCAGCTTCTTGAGGTCGGCGCCCCACATGTCGAGGAGGGACTGCTGGAGATTGAGCCCGCGGAGGATCGAGAGGACCTTGCTCTTCTTGGCTTCGGCCTGGGTTTCGACGCGCTTCCAGGCCGGCTCGGCCTTGCCGCGCTTGCGGCCGCCCGCCTTGGCCTTGAGCCGTCGCCACTGGTGCGTGAGGCGCTCCCGCTCGCGCAGGAGGCGGTCCACGTTGCCGAGCTCGCGGATGACCGAGCGGCGGAGGGCCTCCTCCTTCTCCTCGGTGGACTCTTCCTCGGGGAAGTCGACCACGTCCTTGATCGGGGCCTCGTCGCGGCGCAGCTCCTCCCGGAGCGCGCGGATCTTCTCGACCGCGAGGCTGGTGGAGAGGATGGCCGCGGTGGCCTCGTCCTTGCCCTCCTCGATGCGCTTGGCGAGCGTGATCTCGCCCTCGCGGGTGAGCAGGGCGACCTTGCCCATCTCGCGCAGGTAGAGGCGGACCGGATCCTCGGTGCGGCCGACCGGGCCGGGGGTCAGGTCGATGCGGCGCGGCTCCGGCTCCTCGTCGTCGGGCTCGGGGTCGGCGGCCTGGGAGGCCATCTCCGACGGCAGGCGCGCGGCCTTGGTCGAGTCCACGAGCTCGATGTCCATCGAGCCGAACATCAGCATGATGTCGTCGAGCTGATCGAGGGTGACGAGATCGGAAGGCAGGGCGTCGTTCACCTCGTCGTAGGTGAGGAAGCCTTTCTGCTTGCCCTTCGCGATGAGCTTGTCGAGCTCCTCGATCTTCGGTTCGTCGGCCGTCTTTGATTCGTTCGCCATGCCTCGCCGTTCTCCTGGTGGGGGGTTAGGGTGTTCCTGCCTGGCGCTGGGGGTCCGCGGGTCCTGGGCCCGCCAGCCCCGGGCGCGCCAGGGCTAGCTCCCTGACGGCCTCCGCCTCTCGCTGCAGGTCACGCTGCAGGCCTCGAAGCTCGGCCTCGAGAGCGGGCAGCGCCGGATCGCCGCTGGCCTGGGCGTCGATGATCGCCCGGGTCACCTGGCGTACCCGGAGTTTACGATGCCGGATATGGTACCGCCTCTTTAGCTCTGCGATGTGACTATGTGTATCGACCCACTTCCGCTCCTCGACGAGCAGGGCGGCCAGCAGCCCGCGCTCCCGATCGCCCGGCAGCTCCGCCATGAGCGTCTCGGCCGCCCCGTCGGGGGCTCGCCGCAGTGCGGCCAGGACCAGGCGCAGCCCTTGATGCACCACGTCCTCCTCGACCAGCAGTGGGAGCAGCTCGACCCGCGCATCGTCGACTTGCAAGAGGAGGGCCACCAGGTCGCGCTCGAAGGGCACCGGAGGCGGCCAGGTATCCGAATCGCCGCCTCCGGCCGCGCCGGTCGTCGTCTGCTCGGGGCGACGGCCCCTCGCGCGGGCGCCCTGGAGCTGCTGGGCCTCGATCCAGAGCTGGGTGGAGTCGACGCCGAGCCGGCGGGCGGCCTCACGGGCCAGCGTGGTCGCCTCCTCGGCGTTCGCCACCTTGGCGAGGATCAGGGCGACCCGGGCGTGGGCGTTGGCGCGGCCCCGTGGGGTCGCCAGATCCTCCTCGCCGAGCGCCTTCTCGAGGACGAAGGAGAGGAGCGGACGCGCCGCGTCGAGACGCGTGCTGAGCGCACCGGCTCCCTCGGCGCGTAGCAGGCTGTCGGGGTCGTGGCCGGCGGGCAGGAGCGCGACCCGGATCGGCAGATGCCCCGCCTTCTCGAAGCCGCCGGTGCGCGCGACGGACCAGCCCAGGTTCTGGAGGTCCATCACGTCGTTCATCATCTCCTCGAGGCGGGTCGAGGCCTTCTGGCCGGCCGCGTCGGCGTCGAAGAGGGCCACCACCTCGTCGGCGTAGCGACGCAGCAGCCCGAGCTGGGCGGTGGTGAAGGCGGTACCGAGCGCGGCCACCGTCTCGCCGAAGCCGTGCTGGTGCGCCATGAGGCAGTCGAGGTAGCCCTCGACGAGGATCGCCCGGCTCCGCTCGCGCATCGCGCCCTTGGCCACGTCGAGGGCGTAGAGCACCTGGCCCTTGACGTAGAGCGGGGTCTCCGGCGAGTTGAGGTACTTCGGCTCCTCGCCCGAGAGCGCGCGCCCACCGAAGGCCACCACGCGGCCCTGCACGTCGCGGATGGGGAAGAGCAGGCGGCCGCGGAACCGGTCGTAGAAGCCGGGCTGGTTCTGGCGGGAGAGGATGAGCCCGGCCTGTACCAGCAGCTCCTCCCCGATGCCCTGCCGGCCCAGGGCCGAGAGCAGCGCGTTCCAGCTCTCGGGCGCGTAGCCCAGGCCGAAGCGCCGGGCCACCTCGGTGTCCACCCCGCGCTGCTCGAGATACGCGCGCGCCTTCTCGCCGCCCCGCTCCCAGAGCGAGGTGGTGTAGAACTCGGCGGCCAGCCCCATCACCCGCCGCAGCGCCTCGACCTTGCCGTCCACCTCGGGCGCGCGTGTTCCCGCGTCGGGCAGCGTGACCCCCGCCCGCTCGGCGAGCGCGCGCACCGCCTCCGGGAACGCCACGCGGTCTTGACGCATCAGGAAGCCGAAGGCATCGCCGCCCGCGCCGCAGCCGAAGCAGTGATAGATGTTCCGCTTCGGGTTCACCGTAAACGACGGGGTCTTCTCGGTGTGGAACGGGCAGAGGCCCTTCCAGTTCTCGCCGGTCCGCTTGAGCTTCACCACCTGGCCGACGATCTCGAGGATGTCGACGCGAGAGCGGATATCGTCGAGGTGCTGCTGGGTGAATCCGCCCGGCATCGGCTCTGACCTCAGCCCTGGGTGAGGGTGGCGACGGTGGCGCCGCCGCCGCCTTCCGAGGCGGCGCCCGGGCGATGCTCGGCGATCAGCGGATGGCCGGCCAGCAGATCCTCCACCGCGCGCCGCAGCGCGCCGGTTCCCTTGCCGTGGATGATGCGGACGGTGGTGAGGCCGGCCAGGAAGGCGTCGTCGAGGTACTTCTCGAGGAGGTCCCGCGCCTCGTCGGTCGTGCGCCCGATCAGGTGCAGCTCGCCCGGCACGCCGCTCTTGCCCGGCACCGCCACCGCACCCCGCGCCCCGACCCTCGCGCCCGATCCCGTCCCCATCCGGGGGCGAGAGTACATGACTCCTTCGCCGGGCGCCACATCGCCGCGGGCCACCACGGTGAGCGCCCGCAGCGGTACCTTCACGGTGACCGCGCCGGCCTGCACGGTGGCGGTGCCGCCGTCGATCGCGAGCACCTGTCCCCGGAGGCCCAGGTGGGCGACCTCGACGCGATCGCCGGTCGCGGCCTCGCCCGACGCGGCGGGGGGCGGGGCGGCGGCGCCCGCGGTCTCCTCCACGCGCTGCGCGGTCTCGACGAGGCGCTTGCGCGCGCGCTCGAGCTCGGGGCGGCTCTTCTCGGCGCGCTTGAGACGGTCCCACTCGTCGTTGACGTGCCGCCGCACCTCGGTGACGAGCCGCTGGGCCTCCGCCTTGGCGCGGGCCACCGCCTCGCGCGCGGTCGCGCGCGCCGCCTCCAGCTCCGCCTGGGCGCGCGCGAGCAGGCCCGCGCTCTCCGCCTCGCGCCGCTCGAGCGCGGCGGTGCGCTCGGCGTCCTTGCGGTCGCGGTCGTCGAGGCGCGCGAGCAGCTCCTGGAGCTGGCGCTGCTGGGTGGAGCGGTGGGCGTGGGCGCGCTCGATGAGGGCGGGCGGAAGCCCGAGGCGCGCGCCGATCGACAGGGCGTAGCTCTGGCCGGGCCGGTCGTAGACGAGGCGGAAGGTGGGCGCGAGGCGCTCGGGGTCGAACTCGACCGAGGCGTTGCGGGCCCGCGGGTGCGTGGAGGCAAAGCCCTTCAGCGGCTCGAGGTGCGTGGAGGCGGCGACCACCGCGCCGCGCTCGGCGAGCGCCTCCAGCACCGCCTGGGCGAGGGCGGCGCCGTCGTCGGGGTCGGTGCCCGCGCCCAGCTCGTCGAGCAGGACGAGCGAGTGGCCGTCCACCCGCTCCAGCACGTCGCGGAGCTGTTTGACGAACGCGGAGAAGGTCGAGAGATTCTCGGCCACACTCTGGTCGTCGCCCACGATGGCGAAGACCTGGGAGAAGACGGGAAGGCGCGCGCCCGCGCGGGCCGGCACGTGGCAGCCGGCCTGGGCCATCAGGGCGAGCAGGCCCAGGGTCTTGAGCGCCACCGTCTTGCCGCCCGCGTTGGGGCCGGTGATGACGAGGAGCGGGCGATCCGCGTGGATCTCGATGTCCATCGGGATGACTGGCATTATTGATCCGCTCGGCTCGCCTTCGGCTGCACCTCGCCAAGCCACTGCACCGGTCCACCCCTGGGCGAGCAGCAGGGGGTTGCGGGCGCCCGGTAGGAAAACGTCGCGCGCGTCCGTGATCGCGGGCTCGACCGCCTCCATGCGCTCCCCGAGTGCGCCGCGGGCGAA
>DASZJM010000791.1:0-2622 GCA_035948165.1 Candidatus Methylomirabilota bacterium | reverse complement strand
GTCGGCTTCGCCATGCCGACCTCGGCGGAGACCACGATGTCGTCGAAGAGGTGGTGCAGCGCCAGCTCGCCTTCGAGACGCCCGCGCAGCGAGACGTCCGCGTTGCTCAGGATCGAGCAGCGGTACGGCGGACGCAGCGCCCGGACCAGATCGACGTTGAGCCCGATCGGCGCCTGGGCCTTGCGCCACTCATCGTGCAGCCGCGGCAGGGTCCGGCCGGCCCGGCGCTCCAGCTCCCGGTGTGCGCCGTCGGTCCACGCGACCGGATCGCCGACGCCGCACTCGATCTCGGCCCACGCCGGCGTGCGGTAGAGGGTCTCGAAGACCGAGGAGCGCGGCAGGGCGTGGACGCGGTCGAGCTCGCGGGCCACGTCCCAGCGCATGTCCCACAGGACGCCGCCGAAGTCGAAGACGAGCGCGCGCGGCTCAGTAGCGGGGGCCACGCGGATTCCCCGAGGACGGCTTGGGCGGGGCCGCGCGGTCGCTGGTGAGCGGCACCCAGCCGCGCTGCTTCATGCACTGCTCGTCGAGGACGTTGTCCTTGCTGGTGCAGGCGTCGCGGTCGCGCTTGAACTCGTCGACCGTGTAGTTCGCGTTCGGCTTGTACCACTGCCGATCCCGCTCGGAGCTACAACCGACCAGGACACCCGACAGCACAACGATGAGGAGGCACCACTTCCGGATCACGGCGGTCATGATACCATGCCGCCCACTGGCATGTTGGAGACCACGATCGCCGGAAGTCTCCCCAAGCCCGAGTGGCTCGCGCCCCCGAACGTGCTGTGGGCGCCGTGGCGCCTCGAGGGCCGTCCGCTCGAGGAAGGCAAGCGCGACGCGGTGCTGCTGGCCCTGCGCGAGCAGGAGCAGGCCGGCATCGACATCGTGACCGACGGGGAGCAGACCCGCCGCCACTTCGTGTGGGGCTTCGTCGAGGCGCTCGAGGGCATCGACTTCTCCAAGATGGTGACGATCGGCATTCGCGCGGATCGCTACCAGGCGACGGTGCCCACCGTCACCGCGCCGGTGCGGCGGCGGGGCTCGATCCACGGCGAGGACGTGCGCTGGGCCCGGGCCAACACCGGGCGCCGTCTCAAGCTGACGATCCCCGGGCCGATGACCATCGTCGACACCATCCACGACGCGCACTACGGAAGTCGGGCCCGCCTCGCGATGGACCTGGCCCGCCTCATCAACGAGGAGGCGCGCGAGCTCGAGGCCCTCGGCCTCGACATGCTGCAGCTCGACGAGCCCGCCTTCAACGTCTACATGGACGAGGTGCGCGAGTGGGGCGTGGCCGCGCTGGACCGCGCGGTGGAGGGGCTCCGCTGCCGGACCGCGGTGCACATCTGCTACGGCTACGGCATCAAGGCCAACACCGACTGGAAGCAGACCCTGGGCGGCGAGTGGCGGCAGTACGAGCAGACCTTCCCCCTCCTGGCCGGCAGCCGCATCGGCGGCGTCTCGCTCGAGTGCGCCGGCTCGCGGGTGCCGATCTCGCTCATCGGCCTGCTCGGCGACAAGGACGTGCTGGTGGGCGCGGTCGACGTGGCCACCGACCGGGTGGAGACGCCGGAGGAAGTCGCGGCGGTGATCCGCTCCGCGCTGCAGCACGTGCCCGCCGCGCGCATCTTCCCCTGCACCAACTGCGGGATGGTGCCGCTCTCGCGCGGGGTGGCGCGCGACAAGCTGCGCGCCCTCGGCGCGGGGGCCGCGATCGTGCGCCGCGAGCTGACCCGCTGATCGTCGGCCGATGACGCAGGAGATGGCCGCGTACTACGCGCGCCGGGCGGCGGAGTACGAGCGCGTCTACACCGGCCCCCGCTGGCAGGGCGACCTCGCGGTGCTGCGGCCGCGGGTGGCCGAGTTCTTCGCGCGCCGCCGGGTCTTCGAGGTGGCGTGCGGCACCGGCTACTGGACCCACGTGGCGGCCGAGCGCGCCCGCGCGGTCCACGCCACCGATCTCAACGACGACACCCTGGCCCTGGCCCGCGCCAAGGCCTACGCGGCGCCGGTCTCGTTCGAGCGCGGCGACGCCTACGCGCCCGCGGCCGGTCCCGCGCGCTTCGACGCGGGGCTCGCCGGCCTCTGGCTCTCCCACGTCGACCTCGCCCGGATGGACGAGTTCCTGCGCGCGTTCCACTCCCATCTCGCCCCCGGCGCCGCGGTGCAGATGTTCGACGAGCGCGCCACCGACGAGCGGCCGAACCCGCCGGCCAGCCGCGTCGACGACGCGGGCAACCGCTACGAGATGCGCCGGCTCCAGGACGGCGAGCGCTTCGAGATCGTCAAGAACCTCTTCGATTGCGCGCGCCTGGAGGCGCTCATCCGCCCGTACGCGGCCTCCCTCGCGTGCCGCGAGCTGCAGTACTTCTGGCTGCTCGAGTACGCGGTGGCCTAGGGCTCGGCCCGGCCCTTCGTCGCGAACTGGCGCTCGTAGAGTCCCCGCAGCTCCTCGAGCGTGGTGGCCTGGCCCGGGGCCTTGTCCGGGCGCACCCGCGCGATGCGGGCGAAGCGCAGCGCGAAGCCGGACGGGTAGGTCGGGCTCTTCTGGATCTCGTTGTAGTCGACCTCCACCACCACCTCCGGCCGCACCCGCACCGTGTAGCCGTCGTCCGCGGTGGC
>DASZJM010000790.1:0-2059 GCA_035948165.1 Candidatus Methylomirabilota bacterium | reverse complement strand
CGAGGTGTTCGCTGAGATCCTTCGGCATCTACCCCCCATTGGCCAGGAGATCGCCGCCTTCGCCTACGGGTCGGCGTGGCGCCAGGCGGAGGTCCTCGGGCTGACCTGGGACGTAGTGGATCGGAGAGCCCAGGAGATCCGACTACCCGACACGAAGAACGGGCAACCGAGGATCCTCGCCCTCGCTGGCGAGCTCGCGCGGATCATCGAGCGGCGGTGGACCCGGCGCCTCGTGGGGAGCCAGATAGTGCCGTGGGTCTTCCACCATCGGGGTGGCCGGCCGGTGGCGCCCACGAGCCTCCGGGGTTGGTGGCGGGACGCAGCGGCCGAGGCTGGGCATCCGGCCCTGATCTTCCATGACCTTCGGCGCTCTGGGGTGCGGAACATGATCCGCGCCGGCGTGACCGAGCCGGTGGCCATGTCCATCTCGGGCCACCGCAGCGCCGCGATCTTCCGCCGCTACAACATCACGTCCGGTGACGACCAGCGGCGGGCCTTGACTTCTACCCAGGCGTACGTCGCAGCTCGGCGGCGGCTCGACGGAGCGAAGGGGACCGGGAGCTAGGTGTTCCTAGAGCACCGATCTGGAGAGGTCCCAAATGGGGCGGGCCCGGCGCTGGGCGCGAACTCTCGCCGGGCTGCCACA
Organism: Candidatus Methylomirabilota bacterium; assembly: GCA_035948165.1. Classification (GTDB taxonomy): domain Bacteria; phylum Methylomirabilota; class Methylomirabilia; order Rokubacteriales; family CSP1-6; genus CAMLFJ01. The sequence continues at coordinate 1,413 of DASZJM010000790.1, read as the reverse complement.
GCGGCTTCAGGATCTTCTCAAGGGCAAGATCCCTGATTTCCTGACCGCGCCACCGCCTCAAGGAATGGCGTCCAGAAGGTCACGGACAAAATGCGGACAATCCCGGCCGGCAGACCCTCGCAACTCCGTGATATCTTATGAACAGCCGGTCGTGGTGCCGCAGGTGATGCACTTGAGACAGGTGCCGTTGCGGACCATGGTGAACTGGCCGCACTCGCCGCACGGATCGCCTTCGTAGCCCTTGAGCCGGGCCATCTCGGACGCGGTGAGGCTCTTGAGCGCCGAGCCCGCCGGGGCCACCGGCATGGGCGCGGCCCCGCCGCTGCCGCCGCTCATGGGCACCACGGCCCGCACGGTGGCGACCGGCGGGGCGGGCGCGGGCCGCGCCGCCGGGGGCGCGGGCGCAGGCGTCGGGGTCGACACCGGGCCCTCGCCGGGCTTGCTGCCGATGGCGTCCGCGCGCAGGTCCTCGTCGGGCACGTGGGAGAGGTCGGTGCGCCCGAGATAGGTGATGGCCAGCTCGCGGAAGACGTAGTCGATCACCGACGTCGACATCTTGATGCGATCGTTGCCCTTCACCATGCCGTTGGGCTCAAAGCGGGTGAAGACGAAGGCGTCCACGAACTCGTCGAGCGGCACGCCGTGCTGCAGCCCGAGCGAGATCGCGATCGCGAAGCAGTTCATCAGGGAGCGGAAGGCCGCCCCTTCCTTGTGCATGTCGAGGAAGATCTCGCCGACCGTGCCGTCCTCGTACTCGCCGGTGCGCAGGTAGACCTTGTGGCCGCCCACCACCGCCTTCTGGGTATAGCCCTTGCGGCGGTCGGGGAGCCGGTGGCGCTCGCGCAGGTACTGGGTGACCACCCGCTCGGTCATCTTCTCGGCCACCGCCTCGACGTCGGCGGCCACCGAGCGCTCCTCGTCCTCGTCGGTGGTGGAGTTCAGCGGCTGCGAGAGCTTGGAGCCGTCCCGGTAGAGGGCCACCGCCTTGACCATCCCCCGCCAGGCCAGGTCGTAGGCCCACTTCACGTCCTCGATGGTGGCGTCATGGGGCATGTTGATGGTCTTGCTGATCGCCCCCGAGATGAAGGGCTGGGCCGCCGCCATCATCCGGATGTGGGCCTCGGTGGCGATGAACCGCACCCCGCGCTTGCCGCAGCGGTTGGCGCAGTCGAAGATCGCGAGGTGCTCGGCCCGGAGGTGCGGCGCCCCCTCCACCGTCATGGTGCCGCAGCAGTAGTCGTTGGCCGCCTCGATCTCGGCGGAGGTGAAGCCGAGGGCCCGGAGCAGGTTGCCGTTCCACTCCGCGAGCTGCGCCTCGTTCAGGCCGAGGTGCGCCGCGATGTAGCCCTCGCCGAGCGTCCAGGCGTTGAACGCGAACGAGATGTCGAAGGCGGTCTCGATCGCGGTCTCGAT
>DASZJM010000789.1:0-10635 GCA_035948165.1 Candidatus Methylomirabilota bacterium | reverse complement strand
CCGAGAACTGGGCCTGGTCGCCGCCGAAGCTGACCGAGCCGATGAGGTCGTGGCCCACGATCATCGGCACCACCATGTACACGTGCACGCCCGATGCGAGGAGCGCCTGCGCCTGCGGCGTCGACGGGAGGCGGTCCACGTCCACGATCTGGGGCTCGCCCCGCCGCAGGGCGGCGATGTCGCCGGCCAGGCTCAACGGGTAGCGGACGCCGGGCCCCAGGTGCATGCGGTGGCGGCCCACCGCGGCCAGCCACTCTACCTCGTTGGCCTCCCAGTCGAAGAGGTTGACGATGGCGCGGGGCACGCCCAGCAGGTCGCGGAGTCGCCAGAGCACCGCCTCGGCGATCGCGACCGGAGCGGTCTCGGTGATGATCGCGCGATCGATCTCGTGCAGGACCCGGAGGCGCTCGGCGTGCTTGGCGAGCTCCTCCTGGGTCCGCGCGTTCGCCAGCGCGACCGCGGCGTGATCGGCGAACGTCTGCAGCAGCGCGATCTCGACGGGCGCGAAGGTCCGGGGCATGGGGTGCCCGACCGACAGCACGCCGATCACCTTGCCGCCCACTCGCAGCGGAACCGCGAGCCCGGCCACGATGCCGGCCGCCTCGTTGCGTCGCCGGATCTCGTCGCTGGTCTCGAACCGGTCGTCGGTCCGGAAGTCGGCCGTCCACATCGGGCGGCCCTCGGCCGCCGCGCGGCCCACGAGGCCGACCCCCGCGGGCACGACGTCGCCGCCAGCGCCGCTATATTGCCGGGCGCGGCCGCCCAGCGCGATCGCCCCCAGGCTCCCGTCGGGCCGAAAGAGCCGGATGGCCGAGCTCGGGACGGCCAGCAACTCGAGCACGCTCGAGGCGATGCGCTTCCCCACCGCGGTCAGGTCGAGCGTCTCATTGACCAGCCGGGCCACGCGGGCCAGCTCCTCCGCCTCGTAGCGCTGCCGCGCCAGCTCCGTCTGCGTACGGGCGTGTTCGACCGCGAGCGCCATCTGGTCGGCGCAGGCGGTGAGCAGCATCATCTCGTGCTCGGTGAAGCCGCGGGCTGCTTCGCCGACGAGCAGGAGGGCGCCCACCGTCTCCCCGCGCGCCTCGACGGGCACCGCGGCGAGCGCCGCCTCCGGCGCGCAGACGGGTCGCCGCTCGTGGACGGTCCCCTCGGCGAAGGCCAGGTCCGCGGCCGCGACGGCGGGAGCCGCGTCGTCCTCACCCGCGGAGCCGATGCGGGTCAGGGCGACGGCGGCGGGATCGAGACGGCAGTAGAGGCGGACGCGGCGGCCCCCGACGAGCCGGAGCACCGAGGTCGCGATGCGCTCAGCGACGGGAGCCAGGTCGAGGCCGCCTGCCGGTGGGACGTGCGGGGAAGGTGCGGAAGGCTGCCCCATACCCTCAAGGGTACCCTGCCCCGATTTTCCGGGGGCGCGGACGGGCTACTTCGAGTAGGAGACGAAGAACGAGCCGAACTCGATCGGCTCGAAGCAGGCGGGCAGCTCCCCGTGCTTCCAGGCGCCCGGGATCTTCTGCAGGCGGAAGTTGGGCTGGTGGCCGAACCGCTGGTACAGCTCGCCCTCGCTGAACACGCGGCAGTGGTCCGCGTAGCCGTGGATCGGGGCGTAGTCCGGGATGGGGCCCCGGGCCCGGAACTCGTGCATCGGGACCACGAAGCAGAAGCGCCCACCGGGCCGCAGCACGGTCATGATCGAGCCGATGGTCTCGTCCACGTCGCGCACGTGCTCGAGCACCGCGAAGGAGTAGATCAGGTCGAAAGACTCCTTCGGGAAGACCTGGTGCACCTCCTCGGCCAGGCCCTCGCGGAAGCGCGCGTTGGCGAAGCGGTTGAGCTGGCCCGCGATGCGCACGTTGGTGGCCGAGACCTCGACCCCGTCCACCTCCATGTCGGGATGCCGCGCGGCCAGCGCCATCGCGACCCCGCCCTCGCCGCTGCCCGCGTCCAGCACGCGGCGCGGCCGCACCTCGGCCACCTCGCGCTCCAGGGCCTGGAACTCGGGGTCCCGGCCCCGCCGTTCGATCATCTTGCGGGTCTTGCGCCCGAAGAACATCCGGATGCGCTTCTCGATCAGCTTGAGGCCCATGCGCCAGCGCAGCCGGCGGTACTGCTCGTCCTGCGCCGCGATGTAGGCCTCGCGGCTCGCCAGGTGCCCGAGCCAGGAGCGGATGCGCGCGGCCTGCTCGGTGTAGCGCGGGTCGGGGTGGACGCCGCGGGCGGCCTCGACCATCTCGAGCGCGCCGTAGATGTTCTCGCGGTAGAGCTCGAAGCGCACCGCCTGCAGGACCGCGTCGGCGTCCTTCGGATCGGCGCCGAGGCGCGCGAGCGGCCCGGTCGAGGCGTCGCCCGCGGTCATCAGGCCGCGGGGCGCGGGGCCATGTCCGGCACGGCCTCGCGCCGGCGGGAGGCCCGCTCCCGGAAGCGCTCCAGGTAGAGGTAGATGACCGGGGTGATGTAGAGGGTCAGGAGCTGCGAGAGCACCAGGCCGCCCACCACCGCCAGGCCGAGCGAGCGGCGCGAGTCCGCGCCGGCCCCCACCCCGATCGCGATCGGCAGCGTGCCCATCAGGGCCGCCATCGTGGTCATCATGATGGGGCGGAAGCGCAGGAGGCAGCCCTCGTAGATCGCCTCGGCGGCGGGCTTGCCCTTGCGCTGGGAGTCGATGGCGAAGTCGATCATCATGATGGCGTTCTTCTTCACGATCCCGACCAGCATGATAATCCCGACGAAGCCGTAGAGGTTCAACTCTTCGTGGAAGATCAGCAGGGTCAGGAGCGCGCCCACGCCCGCCGACGGCAGCCCGGAGAGGATGGTCAGCGGGTGGATGAAGCTCTCGTAGAGGATGCCCAGGATCAGGTAGATCACCAGCACCGCGGCGAGGAGCAGGATGCCGAGGCCCTGCAGCGAGCGCTGGAAGGCCTGGACCGTGCCCTGGAAGCTCGTGCTGAGGGTGGCGGGCAGCCGTAGCTCGCGCTCCACGCCCTGGATCTTCTCGACCGCCTCGCCGAGGGCCACGCCGGGCCGCAGGTTGAAGGAGATCGTCACCGCGGGAAGCTGGCCCAGGTGGTTCACGGTCAGCGGGCCCACCGTGCGGGTCAGCTTGGCCACGGTGCCGAGGGGGACGAGCTTGCCGCTCGAGGAGCGGATGTAGAGCATGGAGAGCGCAGCGGGGTCGCGCTGGTACTGCGGGAGCAGCTCCATCATCACCCAGTACTGGTTGGTCGGGGTGTAGATGGTGGAGACCTGGGGCGCCCCGTAGGCGTCGTTCAGCGCGTTCTCGACCTGCACCGCCGTCACCCCGAGGGCGGAGGCCTTCTCGCGGTCGATCTCCACCAGCACCTGCGGGCTCGTGATCTGCAGATCGGAGTTCACGTCGAGCAAGCCGGCCAGCGCCTTCATGCGGTCGTACATGATCGGAGCGGAGGTGTAGAGGATCTGCAGATCCGCGTCCTGCATCGTGTACTGGTACTGGCCCTTGGTCAGGTTGCCGCCGATGCGGATGGTGGGCAGCACCTGCGGGTAGACATTCATGCCGGGGATGCCGGAGAGCTTCTTGCGCAGGTCCTGCACGATCTCGTCCGCGGTACCGCGCTCGGAGGCGGGCTTGAGCAGCATGAAGATGCGGCCGGTGTTCATGACCACGCTCGAGCCGCTGGCCCCGATGGCGGAGAAGAACTGCTTCACGTAGGGCTGCTGCTGCACGATCGCGGCCGCCCTCAGCTGGTGCTCCATCATGCCCTCGAAGGAGATGTCCTGCGAGGCCTCGGTGAAGGCGAAGACCTGGCCGGTGTCCTCGTTGGGGATGAAGCCCTTGGGCACGAGGACGAAGAGGAAGCCGGTCAGGCCCACGGTAGCCACGAAGATCATGAAGGTGAACCGCGGGTGGCGCAGCACCAGCTTCAAGGTCCGCTCGTAGAGGCTGAGCATGCCGGTGAAGACCCGCTCGGACGCGGCGTAGACCCGCCCGTGCGACTCGGTGGGGGGGCGCAGGAAGCGGCTGCACGCCATCGGGGTCAGGGTCAGCGAGACCACGCCCGAGACGATGACCGCGGCGCCGATGACCACCGCGAACTCGTGGAGCAGGCGCCCCACGATGCCGCCCATGAACAGCACGGGCAGGAACACCGCGGCGAGGGAGGCGGTCATCGAGACGATGGTGAAGCCGATCTCCCGTGCGCCCACCAGGGCCGCCTCCATCCGGCTCTTGCCCTCCTCCATGTGGCGCACGATGTTCTCGAGCATCACGATCGCGTCGTCCACGATGAAGCCCACCGCGAGGGTCAGGGCCATCAGGGAGAGGTTGTCGATCGTGTAACCGAGCACGTACATCACCATGAAGGTGCCCACGATCGACATGGGCAGCGCCAGGCTCGGGATCAGGGTGGCGGAGACGTTGCGTAGGAAGAGGAAGATGACCAGCACCACCAGCGCGATCGCGAGCAGCAGGGTGAACTGCACGTCGTGGACCGACGAGCGGATGGAGACCGACCGGTCGTAGAGGATGTTCAGGTTCACCGAGGCGGGCAGCTGGGCCCGGAACGCGGGCAGGATGCGGTTGATCGAGTCGACCACCTCGATGGTGTTGGTGCCGGGCTGCTTCTGGATCGCGAGCACCACCGCCCGCTCGTCGTTGTACCAGGAGGCGACCTTGTCGGTCTGCACCCCGTCGAGCACCTGGCCGAGCTGCTCGAGCCGCACCGGCGAACCGTTGCGATAGGCGACGATGAGGGGCCGGTAGGCCGCCGCGCTGGTGAGCTGGCCGGTGGCCTGCACGCTGAACGCCTGGTTCGGCCCCCACAGGGTGCCGGTGGGCAGGTTCACGTTGGAGTCGGCGAGGGCCTTCTGCACCTCGTCGATGCCGATGCCCAGCGTGGCCATCGCGCTCGGGTCGAGCTGGGCCCGCACCGCGTACTTCTGCGAGCCGAAGATCTGCACCTGGGCCACCCCCGCGATCGTGGAGATGCGCTGGGAGAGGTTGGTCTGCGCGTACTCGTCCACCACGTAGAGCGGCAGCGTCGGGGAGCTCAGCGCGAGGTAGAGGATCGGCTGGTCCGCCGGGTTGACCTTCTTGTAGGAGGGCGGCGTCGGCATGCCCGGTGGCATCTGGGGCTGGGCCGCCGCGATGGCGGCCTGCACGTCCTGGGCCGCCGCGTCGATGTTGCGCTCGAGGGTGAACTGGATGGTGATCTGGGTGGTGCCGAGGGCGCTCGTCGAGGTCATCGAGTCGATGCCCGCGATGGTGGAGAACTGCTTCTCGAGCGGGGTGGCCACCGCGGACGCCATGGTGTCGGAGCTCGCCCCCGGCAGCGACGCGGTCACCTGGATGGTCGGGAAGTCGATGTTGGGCAGGTCGCTCACCGGCAGGAGCCGGTAGGCCATGATGCCGAACACCAGGATGCCGGCCATGAGCAGCGTGGTCATGACCGGCCGGCGGATGAAGAGGTCGGTACTCATCCGCCGGTCTTGGTGGCGGGCGCGGCGGCCGGGGCGGGCGTCGCCGGCTTCGCGTCCACCCGCGCGCCCGGCACGAGCCGAAGCTGCCCGTCGGTCACCACCCGCTCCCCCGTCTTGAGCCCGCTGGCGATCACCACGTCACGGCCGTCGGGGGGGCCGGGCACCACCGGGCGGGCCTCCACCGTGTTGTCCGCCTTCACCACGAAGACATACTGCCCCTTCTGCCCGCTCTGCACCGCCTGCGACGGCACCACCAGGGCACCGGTCTGGCGGGTGAGGGTCAGGGCCACGTTGACGAACTGGCCGGGCCAGAGCGCGTTCTCGGTGTTCTCGAAGGTGGCCTTGAGCTGGATGGTGCCGGTGCTGGGGTCGACCGTGTTGTTCACGAAGGTGAGCTTGCCGCGCACCGCGCCGCCCGTCGCCCCCGCCACCTGCGCGTCCACCGGCAGGTCGCCGAGCGTCCGGTAGCGCTTGATCTCGGCGAGCTGCGCCTCCGGCACCGCGAACGTCACGTAGATGGGATGGATGCGGTTGATCACCACCATCGGGTTACCCACGTCGTTGGCCTTCACCACGTTGCCCTGGTGCAGGAGCAGGTTGCCGGTGCGACCGTCGAGGGGGGCGCGGATCTCGGTGTAGGAGAGCTGCACGCGCACGTTCTCCACCGCGGCCTCGTCGGCCCGCACCAGGGCCTTGGCGGTCTCGATGGCCGCGCGGTCAGCCTCGATGGTGGCGCTGAGCGTCTGCTCGGTGGTCTTGATCTGGTCGTACTGCTCGCGGGCGACGAAGCCCCCGTCGACCAGCTTCTTGTAGCGCTGCTCTTCGACCTTGGCGTTCTCGAGCTGGGCGGTGTCCTTGGCCAGGTTGGCCTCGGCCTGCTTCACCATCGCCTCGTGCTGCGCGAGCGTGGCCTGGGCCTGCAGCAGCGCCGCCTGGATCTGGCGCGGGTCGATGGTGAAGAGCAGGGACCCGGCCGGCACCTCCTGCCCCTCGCCGAAGTGCACCTTCATCACCTCGCCGTTGATCATCGACAGCACGGACACGGTGGCGAGCGGCTGCACGTTGCCGATGGCGCGGATCTGCACCGGCACGTCGCGCGTGACCACGTCGGCCACCGTCACCGGCACGCCGGGCGCCACGCCCTTGGCCGCCGCGGTGTCGCGCCGGTCGCAGCCGGTGAGCAGGGCGCCGATCAGGACGGCGCCGGCGAGGCCCGCCGCGAGTCGCCCGGCCCGCGCGGTCATGCGGTCGCTCCCGCCACCGCGGCCGGCCGCAGCCCGGTCAGGGCCGCCGCGAAGCGCCGCAGGAAGTCGGCGCGCTCGGCGCGGAACGAGGCGTCGGCCGCGCTCCGCCCGGTCACCATCCGGGTGAGCTGCGGGAAGGCGAGCGGATACGCGACGAGCCCCATGATGGCGAGGAGCAGCTGGCCCGCATCGAGATCCGCCGGCAGGAGGCCGCGGCGCTGGCGCTCACGCAGGTCGCCGAGGGCGCGCGCGAACGACGCGCGGCGCTCCTCCTCTCGGATCACCGGCTCGTCGGCGATGCCGAGCGCTTCCCACTGCACGAGCCGGATCCAGTCCTTGTCCTCGCACGCCATCTCGAACCAGTAGGCGAGGCTCGCGCCCAGGTCGGGCGGCGCCTCGGTGAGCCACGCCGCTCGCTCGACCAGCTTGCGGTCGAAGATCCCGCGGAAGAGATCCTCCTTGTTGCCGAAGTAGTGGTAGAGCATCCGCTTGTTCACCCGCGCCCGCCGCGCGATGCGCGCGACCCGTGCGCCCGCGAACCCCTCGGCCGAGAACTCGGCGAGGGCGGCGGCGAGGATCCGGTCCCGCGTCCCCTGGGGGTCGCGGGCGTGGCTGGGGAGGGAGCGCTTCACACGAGTGACCGACGGCATGACAGAGTTCGACGTGATAGTAACCGTTTGGATACTTCCTGGTCAAGCTGGCCCGAGGGGTCGGGCCGGGGAAACGGGAGGGCCGGCGGGGCGCCTAGGAGAGGCGGCGGCGCAGGGCGAGCGCCCCGAGGCCGACCAGCGTGGTCAGCACCAGCGCGAGCGTGGCCGGCTCCGGCACGGTCGGGCCCAGGCCTACGCCGATGTCGTCGAGGGCCAGCCCGCCCGCCGCGGTGGCGGAGAAGATGCCGGCGAAGGTCACGAACTCGAGGTTTTCCCAGCCCGCCGGCACCGGGAACTGGACGAATCCGGTCGTGCTGGCGAGGTTGTAGAGGGCGCTCAGCCCGGCCCCGCCCGCCTGCAGCCCGAGCACCGCCACCAGCGTGGAATTCGGCGAGCCCGCGCCGGGGGCGAAGAGCCCGGCCGCAGAGAACTCATACAGGTCGAAGGGCCCGCCGTCAATCCGCTGGAGGGTCACGCCGCCCATGGGCCCGGCCGGGTTCTGAGCCAGGTAGACCGGCCAGCCGTCGCTCACGAAGGTGCTCCCGGGGGAGTCGATGGTGCGGAGCGAGGCGCCCGACAGTCGGTAGCCGCTGGTCTCCACGAGGGCGACGAACGGGTTCCCCGCGCTCGCCACGTCGTCGAAGGTGAGCTGGAGCGCCGCGGCCGGCGTCGACCACGTCGCCACCACGAGCATCACGCCGAGCGCGCACGTCATCGCTTTCATCGTTGGCCTCCTCGAGCGACTCCCTCGCAGGCAAGGCGCTTGCCACCGCGTGCGCGATGCAAGACGGCGCCACTGCTGTCGACCGCACGGGCAGCTCGCGCGAGTTGTCGTCCGTTGGACGCGAGCGCGCGTGACACTGTCAGTCGGCCGCGCAACCGGCGCGGCGGGCAACTTTCGTCACCGCGCCCGGTCCCAGGTAGACGCGCGCCACCGGCGCCCTGGGCAAACGGGTCGGATTCGTCTAGACTTACCTATGGCCTTGGACTTGCAGCCCTGAACGGCCGTGCCCTACCGACCCCGGCGGGAGCAGCCTCGGAAAGCGACCGGCCGGCCCACGCCGACCGCGCTCCACCTCGGAGGCTTCGAGGCGGCCAGCCTGGTCAAGTTCGCCTACTTCACCGACGAGGCCCCGGTGAAGGGCACGCTGCTCTACACCGCGTTCCGGCGGAACATGCCACCCGAGATCAAGGAGTTCACGGTCCGGAATCCGGTGACGTTCTTCTACGGCATCCAGCAGACCGGCGGGCTGGTGAACATCCAGGTCCGATGGATCAATCCCGATGGGATGGTGGCCCGGACGAGCGATCAGCCGATGGATCAGTCGCGGGAGGGCGCGCTCTGGACGTGGCAGGTCGACCGGCTCGAGCAGCGGGATCTCGCCCAGGCCGGCGTGTGGGTGGTGGAGCTGATGATCTCGGGTCACCGGGTCGGTCGCTATCCCCTCCTCGTCCGAGCCCGCTAGCCGAGCGGGAAGTTGGGTCCCAACTCCGAAAGGCTTTGCTAGACTCACGAATATGACTGGCCGCGCCCTGGTCCTGGTCGTGGAGGACGAGCCCGACGTGCGAGAGCTCATCGCGGACGTGCTCGCCGAGCACGGGTACGAGATCGAGGTGGCCCCCGACGGGGCCGCCGCGCTGCAGCTCTGCGATCAGCGCAAGTACGACCTGATCCTGAGCGACCTGCGCATGCCCAAGATGGACGGCGCCGCCCTCTACTGGGCGCTCCAGCTACGACACGGCTCGGCGATGCCCCGCATGATCTACGTCACCGGCCAGGCCCACTCGCTCGACTACGCGGGCTTCCTCGCCGCCTCGCGGGTGCCGGTGCTCTCGAAGCCGTTCAGCCCGGAAGATCTCCGCCAGGCCGTCCGGCAGGCTCTCGCCAAGAACAACGGCAGCTAGCCGTCGCCTGCCAGACTCGGCTAGTGGCTGCGCCCGACGTAGGACGGTAGCGCGTCGAGAATCGCCACCAGGTTCTGCTTCAGGTCCTTGAGCCGGGTGTGCTGGTAGGCGTGCGTGGGTCCCACGTCGCCGATGCCGGTCCGGAAGCGAATGTCGGCCCCGCTGTGCCGCAGGTTCCGCGCGAGGTATACGTTGACCCGGGTCCGCCAGGCTTCGATGGCCGCCTCGAAATCCGCCGGCACCGGATAGAGCCCATCCCGCGCGTTGTGCTCGAGCGTGGCGGCGCGGTCGATCTCCAGACGAAGACGCTGCCCGACGTTCCGCACCCGCTGCTCGATCCGCGCGGACTCCGCGACCAGGTAGAGGATCATGACCACGCCGACGAGCCCGAGGCTGATCACCCATTGCCAGGCGTGCGGATCGAGCGGGTGGCCCCGGACGAAGAACGTGCCGAGGATGACACCGAGCAAGGCCCCGAGGAGCGCCAGCGTCGAGGTCAGGACCTGCTTGACGATCTCCCGCCACATGGTCGCAACGAGAGGATAGCACCGGGCCCCAGGAAGACCGCCCTCAGTAAGCACACTTTTCCCCCCGGCGGCGCTCTCCTGACACGCTACGCTGGTCCATCGACCTAGACCAACCACGGGAGGGACTCCGATGCGATTCGCTCTCGTCTACCTGGCCTGCGTTGCCGCCGTCCTCGCCGGATGCGCCACCATGGACGCCCCGCCCACCGCCGAGATGAAGGACCGTGCCGAGTGCAAGGAATGGGGAAGGACGTTCGCCCAGGATCCTGGTCGCATGAAGGATGCCTGTCTGATCAGCCGCGGATACAAGCAAAACTACTCGACTGTTCTCGCGGAGCTCTGGGTGAAATCGACCGCCGAGCCTCGCCAGCCGGCCGAGGTGATAGCGAAGGATCTCAAGACGTGCGCCGATGCCACTGACCGGTGGAACAATACGGGATGGAAGCAATTCGAGACGTGCATGGTGCCCCGCGGGTATGCGGTGACGCTGAACTGAGCGGAGAGTCGTCGATGGCCGCGGGGCTGCGTTGCGATACCTCATCGCCGCTCTGCTTCTGGCGTCGGGTCTGTTGCAGACGGAGCAGGCCGCGTCCCGGCAGCCCGGACAGCTTGACGTGCCCCCACAAAGCGCGTGGTCATGCCCGCTCACTCATCCGATCAAAGGCAACTTCACGACCTACTCGGGCGAGCCGTGCATCTACCACGTGCCCGGCGGCTATTTCTACGGGCAAGAGCAAGCCCGAGCGCTGCTACCTGAGCGAGCCGGAGGCGGTGCGTGACGGCTGTAGACGGTCGAGGCGCTGAGGAGTCGAAATGGTGAGCCGTGGTGGGATCGAACCACCGACCCCCTGATTAAAA
>DASZJM010000788.1:0-12969 GCA_035948165.1 Candidatus Methylomirabilota bacterium | reverse complement strand
ACCCCGCGCCGCATCTCGGGGAGCTGTGCCCGGCACCAGCGGCAGCTCACGCGCGCGGTCCGTCGGGCCCGCACGGTGGCCCTGCTGGCCCAGACGTCTGAATGAGCGGGCGGGCGAGGAGCCGGTCATGAAGATCATCCTGATGGACGACGTGCCCACCCTGGGGCGCCGGGGCGAGGTGCGCGACGTCTCGGACGGCTACGCGCGCAACTTCCTGTTGCCGCAGAAGCTGGCCCTGCACGCCACCGTGGCCAACATGAAGAACCTGGCCCAGATCAAGGCCAACCAGGACGCGCAGGCGGCCAAGCTCCGGGCCGACGCCCAGGGCCAGGCCCAGGCCATCGAGGCGCTGCACTTCGCCCAGCGGCGGCAGGCCTCCGACGAGGGGCGCCTGTTCGGCTCGGTGGGTCGCGCCGACCTCGCCGCGTTCCTCTCGCAGCACGGGATCGAGATCGAGCGGCGTCGCATCGGGCTCGACGAGCCCATCAAGAGCCTCGGGGAGTTCTCGGTGCCGGTTCGCCTGCACGGGGACGTGACTGCCCAGCTGAAGGTGTCCGTCACGCGGGAATAGCCGTGGCCACGCTCACCGACCTGCTCACCTCCAAGATCCCTCCCCACAGCCTGGAGGCGGAGCGGGCCGTCCTGGGGGCCATCCTGCTCGAGCGCGAGAGCCTGCCCAAGGCGATCGAGCTGCTCAAGCCGGCCGACTTCTACAAAGAAGGGCACCGCAAGATCTTCGACGCCACCCTCACGCTCTTCGAGCGGAACGAGCCGGTGGACCTCCTCACCGTCTCGGAGGAGCTGAAGCGGCGCGCGGAGCTGGAGGAGATCGGGGGAGCCGCCGCCCTCGCGAGCCTGGTGGAGGAGGCGACCACCGCGGCCCACCTGCTGTCCTACGGGGCCATCGTCCGCGAGAAGGCGCTGCTGCGCGACCTCATCCGCATCGCCACCGACATCATCGGGCAGAGCTACGAGGCCCGGGACGACGTGGACAAGCTGCTCGACGACGCGGAGCGACTGATCTTCCAGGTCTCCGAGCGGCGGATGCAGGGTGCGGCCTTCCCGGTGCGGGCCATCCTCAAGGACACCTTCGAGCACATCGAGAAGCTCTACGACCGCAAGGAGCACATCACCGGGCTCGCCACCGGCTTCGACGATCTCGACCGGATGACGTCGGGCTTCCAGCCGAGCGACTTCATCATCATCGCGGGGCGGCCCTCGATGGGCAAGACCGCCTTCGCGCTGAACGTCGCCAAGTACGCCGGCGTGGAGGATCACAAGCGGGTGCTGGTGCTGAGCCTCGAGATGTCGAAGGAGCAGCTGGTGCAGCGGCTGCTCTGCTCCGAGGCCAAGGTGGACTCCCACAAGGTCCGCACCGGCTACCTCGACCCGCGCGACTGGACCCGCCTCACCAACGCGGCGGGCCGGCTCGCGGAGGCCCCGATCTACATCGACGATTCGCCCGCCCTCACCGTGCTGGAGGCGCGGGCCAAGGCCCGGCGCATGAAGGCGGAGCACGGGCTCGACCTGATCGTGATCGACTACCTCCAGCTCATGCGCGGGCGCCACCAGCAGGAGAACCGGCAGCAGGAGATCTCCGAGATCTCCCGCTCGCTCAAGGCCCTGGCCAAGGAGCTGAACGTGCCGGTGGTGGCGCTCTCCCAGCTCTCGCGTGCGGTGGAGACCCGCGAGCGCAAGGAGCCCCAGCTTTCCGACCTGCGGGAGTCGGGCGCGCTCGAGCAAGACGCGGACGTGATCCTCTTCCTCTATCGCCCGGAGCGCTACGGCCTGCAGTCGGAGGACGGGGATCGGGTCGCGGACGTGGTCATCGGCAAGCAGCGCAACGGCCCCACCGGCAAGGTGCAGGTGACCTTCATTCCCGAGTACGCCTCGTTCGAGCGCCTCGCCAAGCGCGAGGCCCAGCCCTTCTAGTCGCGCCGCCGGGCAGGTGACCAAGGTCGTCATCGTCGGGGCGGGCAAGGGCGGCCGGGCCCTGCTCGAGATGTTCAGCGGCGATCCCACCGTGACCATCGTGGGGGTGGTCGACGTGAACCCGTGGGCCCCCGGGCTCGAGCTGGCCCGCCGCCTCAACGTCCAGGTCAGCACCGACCTGCGGGAGCTGATCGCGGATCCGCGCCTGGACCTGATCATCGACGTGACCGGCAATCCGGAGGTGCAGGCCGCCATCCAGCGGTTGAAGCCGGCGAGCACCGAGGTCATGGGCGGGGTGAGCGCCAAGTTCATGTGGGACCTGCTGGCCGAGCGCAAGCGGACCGAGGAGCTGGAGGACCGCTACTCCCTGATGCTGCGGGAGCTGCAGGCCAAGTCCGACGGGGACTTCATCATCGGGCAGAACCCCAAGATGCGCGAGCTCGCCGAGCAGATGGTGCGGGTGGCCCAGACTCCGACCACCGTGCTCATCCGCGGCGAGTCCGGCACCGGCAAGGAGCTGGTGGCGCGCGCCATCCACCGGTACTCGAACCTGCGCAACAAGCCCCTGGTCACCGTCAACTGCACCGCGCTGACGCCGACCCTGATGGAGTCCGAGCTCTTCGGCCACAAGCGCGGGTCGTTCACCGGGGCGGTGGCGGACAAGGTGGGCCTGTTCGAGAAGGCGGACGGGGCGACGATCTTCCTCGACGAGGTCGGCGACATGCCGCTCGAGATGCAGGGCAAGCTCCTCCGCGTCCTGCAGGCCGGTGAGGTCAAGCCGGTCGGCGACGTGGTGACCCGCAAGGTCCGCGTGCGCGTGATCGCGGCCACCAACCGCGATCTGGAGAAGGCGCTCGCCACGTCCGAGTTCCGCGAGGACCTGTTCTACCGCTTCAACGCGTTCACGGTGGTCCTGCCGCCGCTGCGGGAGCGGAGCGAGGACATCCCGGTGCTGGCCTACCACTTCCTTCGCAAGGCCGAGGCCAAGGTGAACAAGAAGGTCGACCGGTTCTCGCAAGAGGCCCTCGACCTCCTGCGCCGGTACGCCTGGCCGGGCAACCTCCGGGAGCTCGAGAACATCATCGAGCGGGCGGTGGTGCTCTCGTCCAATCAGCAGGTGGAGGTCGGCCATCTGCCACTCTACCTCCAGGAGTCCGGACCGATCCGGGTGACCACCCAGGAGGGGTTCGTCCAGGCCAAGGAGCGGGTGGTCTCCCTGTTCGAGAAGGAGGCGGTGGCCCGCTTCCTGTCAGAAGCACGAGGCAACATCTCGCTTGCCGCCCAGAAGGCCGGGATCACGCGACGAAACTTCCACCGGCTGCTCTCGAAGCACTCGATAAATACGAAGAAATACAAGATAGAGTCGTAGTAGACTCATAGATGAGTCTCTGGAGACTCATCTATTGGCTCTCCAACTGTGCCTAATTTATCCACATGTTAGTGAGCATCAGTATCGCGAATTACGCCCACGGAGTGAGACACCCCTGACACATAGAATGTGGCAATCACCTGCACATAGCCAGATAGAACAGTAGGTTCCGGCGCTCCCGCCGCCTGGAACGTTTCTTGTCTCCTCCATGGCTCATCTCTCGCTCGAGGAGGAGCACATGGGGAGCCGTTGCCGCTGCGGGACCGAGATCCAGTTCGCCTTCAATCATCTGGGCTGCATCGAGTGCGGAGCGGCCTGCTGCCCGGCGTGCTCCTATCAGCTCGAGTCCGCGAGCTACTGCTCGAATTGCGCCGAGACCCTGCTCGAGCTGCCGTGGGCGCGGCCGGCCGCGGCGCAGACCGCCGCGGGCCGGGCCTGAGCCGGCCGGGAGCCCCGACCATGGCCCGCTGCGAGTGCGGCCTGCTCCACGCGCCGGCGCGACGCGAGACGGTCTGCCGCGAGTGCGAGATCCCCTGCTGCCCGAGCTGCGCGATCACGATCGAGACCGACACCTATTGCCGCTGGTGCGCCTTCGGACTGGCGCCCGCGCTGCCCGCCTGACGGAGGCTCACCATGGAATCCAAGGGCACCACCTTTCGCCGGCTCCTCGCGGAGGAGCCCTACCTCTTCACCGGCGGCATCTACTCGCCGCTCGACGCGCAGATCGCGGAACAGGCGGGGATGAAGTCGATCTACCTGAGCGGCTATTCGCTCGCCATGCTCAACGGCTGGCCGGACATGGGGCTCCTCACCATGACCGAGGTGACCAAGGCGGCCTCGATGGTGGCGAGCGCGGTGGACCTTCCCATCATCGCGGACGCGGACGACGGCTACGGCAACGCGCTCTCGACGATGCGGACGGTCCAGGAGTTCGTGAAGACCGGGGTGGCGGGCATCCACCTGGAGGACCAGCGCTTCCCCAAGCGGTGCGGCCACATCGCGGGCAAGACCATCGTGTCGCGCGAGGAGGCCCTCGGCAAGTACCGCGCCGCCATCGCGGAGCGTGACCGCCTGGACCGCGACTTCGTGATCATCGCCCGCACCGACGCCTTCGGCGCGGTGGGCGGGAGCATGGAGGAGGCGATCTGGCGGGGCCGCGCCTACGCGGACGCGGGGGTCGACCTGGTGTGGGCCGAGCTGTCGAACTCGGAGCGCGAGCCGGCCATCGAGTTCGCCCGCGCGATGAAGCAGTCGCATCCGAACCTGCCGCTCGCCTTCAACTACTCGTCGTCTTTCCGCTGGCACAAGGATCCCAACCCGCTCACCTTCCGCGAGCTGGGCGAGCTCGGCTACCGCTTCATCTTCATCACCCTCTTCGGGGCCCACGCCGCGATGTACTCGGTGTGGAACTTCATGCAGGAGCTGGTGAAGAACGAGGAGCAGGCCCAGTGGACCCTGGAGCGGCAGAAGGTGGGGCACCCCACCGAGAGCCATCACGTGATGGCGCGGGTGTCGCACTTCCAGGAGCTGGAGCGGCGCTACATCCCGGGCACCGACGAGCGCCTCAAGGGCTCCGACGGCTTCGGGGAGGCCAAGGGCCACTGATCGACCGCGCCTCCACGGGGACCGGGCGTGGCGCGTGCCCGGTCCCCGCGGGGTCAGGTCGTCTTGCGCTGGCGGACGGCCTGCCAGATACGCAGCGCGACCAGGGCCAGGATCCCCACCAGCACGACCAGCAGCACGGTGCGCTCCACCTCGCCGACCACGTAGCGCATCCGCTCCACGTAGGCCCCGAAGCCGTAGCCCACCGCCAGCCCAGCTCCCACCACCACCGGCACGTAGAGCACCGCTCCCGCCACGTTGGCGAAGAGGAACGCCGAGAAGGGCATGCCGAGGGCCCCCGCCAGCGGCCCCGCGGTGAAGCGCACGCCGGGGACGAAGCGGGCGACGAACACGGCCAGGGGGCCGCGGCGGGCCACGAAGGCCTTCATGGTCTCGAGCCGCTCGGGATGACCGAGCACCCAGCGGGCGTAGCGGGGCAGCGCGATCTGACCGTAGCGCCGGCCGAGCCAGTAGCCGATGTTGTCGCCCACCACCGCGCTCACGATGCCGACCACCAGGACGAGGGAGAGGGTCAGCTTCCCCCGCCAGACCAGGTAGCCGGCGAGGGCCAGGATGGTCTCCTCGGGCACCGGCAGCCCCACGTTGCCGAGCACCACCACCACGAAGATGGCGGCATAGCCCCAGTGCCCGACGAACTGGTGGAGATCGCTCACGAAGCCGAGCGGGGCGGGCGGCTCACCCGCTGCGAGGGCGTCCGGTGATGACGCTCACGTGCCCGTCCTCCTCGAGGAAGGCGTAGCGGATGTCGCGGATCGAGACCACCCCGTGGTGACGGAGGGCGGCGCGGAGGTCCCGCGGCCCCAGGCGCTCGCGCCGCAGGTTGTCGCGCAGGACGCGGCCGTGCCGGACGAGCAGGGTCGGGGAGTGCTCCACCACGCGGTCGGCCCGCCTGAAGCGGAAGGTCACGTACGCGACGACCAGGTTGAGCAGGAGGATGGCGGTGGCCCCGATGAGTCCGCCCCCGAGGGAGTTGTCGTTGCCGATCACCGCGTTCTGCACCACGTTGCTGATGATGAGGAGCACGACCAGGTCGAAGGCACTGAGCTGGCCGAGCTGCCGCTTGCCGCAGAGCCGGAACGCGACGAGGAGGAACAGGTACACGACCACCGAGCGGACCAGCTTCTCGGCGACGCTGACGTCGGGTATGAGGATGTTCAAGTCGGGCCCGCTCCTGCTCACAGCATCGCACCGGCTCCGATGGTTCGAAGCCGAATTTGACACCCGGACCCCGCGGCCGTAGGCTCGGCGCCATGCTCGGCGCGCGTACCCTGGTCGCGGTGCTGGTGCTCTTCCACGTCGGACTGGTCGCGGTCGCCGCGATCCAGTCCACCGACTTCGCCTGGGTCCCGAGCTATTTCGACGACGACGACGGCGACTTCCTGCCCCTGCTGCTCGCCGAGCAGATGCCGGCCCTGTTCGAGCCCGGCCACGGGTGGACGCCCGCGCTGGTCGTGCTCGCGGCGGTCGTCGGATGGCGGCCGCGGAGCCGTCCCTACCTCGCCGCCACTCCCGCGCGCTTCCGAGCGCCCCCTGTCCCGAGTCTCCTCGCGCGGTAGAGCACGCGGCCGGCTCGCCGGCCGCACGGCGGTGGACTCTCCATTCCAGGAGGACGCACATGTTTGGACTGGGCGCTCAGGAGCTGATGCTGATCCTGCTCATCGCGCTGGTGCTGTTCGGTGGATCGAAGATTCCCGATCTCGGTCGCTCGCTGGGGCAGGCGATCCGCGAGTTCAAGAAGGGCGTGGAGGCGCCGGACGCAGTCGCCGAGCCCAAGGAGGCGGCGGAGCGCCCGAAGGACTCCAAGGCGTAGCGCGCGCGGGCCGGGAGGGGCGCGAATGCTTGACACCCGGGCGCCGCCGCCCCTAGCGTAGGTGATCCAGAGACTGCCCGAGTGAAGATCAGCGCGGTCAAGAAGCTGTTCGTCGGGTCACCGCTGGCCACGGCTCAGGCCCGGCACGAGCGACTCTCCAAATCCTCCGCCCTCGCGGTCTTCTCCTCCGACGCGCTCTCCTCGGTGGCGTACGCGACCGAGGAGATCCTGCTCGTCCTGATGTTGGCCGGCACCGCCGCGCTCGCCTACTCCATCCCGATCGGCATCGCGATCGTGCTGCTCATCGTGGTGGTGGTGAGCTCGTATCGTCAGACGATCCACGCCTACCCGCAAGGTGGCGGAGCCTACATCGTCACCAAGGACAACCTGGGCACGCTGCCCGGTCTCATCGCGGCGGGCGCGCTCCTCATCGATTACGTGCTCACGGTGGCGGTGAGCGTGGCGGCGGGGGTCGCCGCGATCACCTCCGCGTTCCCGGTGCTCTACGACTACCGCGTCTATCTCGGCGTGCTCTTCATCGCGGGCATCGCGACCGTCAACCTGCGCGGCCTGCGCGAGTCGGGCGCCCTCTTCGCGGTACCCACCTACCTGTTCGTGGTCAGCTTCGCGACCATGCTGGCCTACGGGCTCGTGCGGTGGCTCTTCGGGTGGGAGGGCGCGCTGCCGCCCGCGGCCCAGGTGGAGATGAGCCAGGACCTCACCATCTTCCTGGTGCTGCGCGCCTTCGCCTCCGGCTGCGCGGCCCTGACCGGGGTGGAGGCGGTGTCCGACGGGGTGCCCGCGTTCCGCGCCCCCGAGGCCCGCAACGCGCGGATCGTGCTCGCCTGGCTCGGCACCATCCTGGTCCTGCTCTTCATGGGCATCACCTTCCTGGCCCGGCACTACCAGGTGACGCCGCGTCCCGAGGAGACGGTGGTCTCGCAGCTGGCGCGGCTCATCTTCGGGGGCGGGCTCCTCTACTACGAGATCCAGGTCGTGACCATGCTGATCCTGGTCTTCGCGGCCAACACCGCCTTCGCCGACTTTCCCCGGCTGGCGTATTTCCTCGCCCGCGACGGCTTCATCCCCCGGCAGTTCGGCACCCGGGGCGATCGGCTCGTCTTCTCCAACGGCATCCTCATCCTGGGCGGGCTGGCCGCGCTGCTGATCCTCCTCTTCGGCGGCGCCACCCACGCCCTCATCCCGCTCTACGCGGTCGGCGTCTTCGTCTCCTTCACCCTGTCGCAGGCGAGCATGGTGCGGCGCTGGCTCTCGCGCCGCGAGGCGGGCTGGTGGTGGCGATGGGTGCTGAATGCGATCGGGGCGGCCACCACCGGGCTCGTGATGCTGGTGATCGCGGGCACCAAGTTCAGCCACGGGGCGTGGATGGTGGTCCTGCTCATCCCGATCCTGGTCACGCTGTTCATGATGATCCGGCGCCACTACGCCGACGTGGCCCGGCAGCTGTCACTCGACAACTACGGCGGTCCGCCGCCCATCGACCACTCGGTGCTGGTCCTGGTGGGCGACCTGCACCGGGGCGTGGCGGCGGCGCTGCGCTACGCGCAGACTCTCTCCACCTCCGCGAAGGCGGTCTACGTCGAGCTCGATCCGGAGCGGACCCAGAAGCTCGAAGAGAAGTGGGGCAAGTTCGGGCTCGGGGTGCCGCTCGTGGTGTTGACCTCTCCGTACCGCTCGCTGCTCACGCCGTTCCTCCACTACGTGAACCACCTCCTCGCGCTGGGCGAGAACCACGTGGTCACGATCGTGATCCCTGAGTTCGTGCCGGCGCGCTGGTGGCAGCACCTGCTTCACAACCAGACCGCCCTGCTGATCAAGGGCGCGCTCCTCTTTCGCAAAGGGGTAGTGGTGGTCGACGTCCCCTTCCACCTCAGGTAGGTAAGGGGCACCAGAGCAAGCGCCTTCACATGCAAGAGTTGCAGATGGCTAAAAGGCGAGTATTCTTTACCGGAGCGCATGAGCACCCCGGCTATCCGGACCGCGGATGTTTCGCTCCGAGACGCCCTCGCGGCCGATAGTGATGCTCTGCAATCACTCGACGGCGCGGCCCCCGACGCCGGCGCCGCACTGATCCAGGCCCGCCGAAACTTCTTCGCCCGGACTGCCGCCTACAGCCGCTGCCGGACCTTCGTGGCCGAGCAGGACGGCCGGATCATCGGCGTCAACTGCGTGGCGCTCACCGCGGTACGGGTCGCCGGGCGGCCGTGCCTGGCCGGCTACAGCTTCAACACGCGCGTCCTCGCCCGCCTGCGCACGCGGGGAGTGGGCTCGCTGATGATGCGGGCGGGGGCCGACTGGGTCGAGCAGCAGGGGGCGTCCTACCTCACCGGCTTGATCGGCGTCAACAACGCGGCCTCGATGGCGATGGTGTCCGCCCTCGGCTGGGAGCCGGTCGCGCGCTTCGACTATCTGGTGCTCGACCTCACCCGGTTCGCGCCCGACCCCGAGGTGAAGATCCGCAAGGTCGACGCCCTCGGCGATCCGGCGCACGCCAGCTGGCGCTTCGGAGAGGTCTCCCTCCACCACTTCGTCCCGCGCTACCTCGTCTCCGATCTCTTCCGGCCGTACCCGAAGGGGCCGTACATGGGCAGCCTCACCGCCTTCGGGCCGGGGGGCAGCGCGTGGCTGTCGCTCTGGGACGACCGGACCCGACGCGGCCTCGACCCCGAGCGGATCCGCGCGGTCAAGGCCTACGACGTGACCTTGAAGGGCAAGGGCGGCTTCCGCGCGTTCTCGGCCATCGCGGCCACTCTGGGCGGCATGGACCTCGACCACCTGCTGCTGCCGATCCCGCACGACACCAACGCCCGCGCGCTGCTCGAGCCCTACGTCAGCGACGTGGTCGAGTTCAACTTCTGCGTCAAGCGCCTCAACGGCGCCGGCCCGCTCCCTCCGGGACCCGTCTACTTCGACATCCGGCACTGAGCGCGCGGGCCGGGCGACCGGCCCGATCCTCCCGGCGCGGCTCGCCTCGTACCGCTCCCCGGACGCCTCTGATACACTTGGCCGCGTTGTCTATGGATGCGAGCTTCGTGGCCTCGGGCCCGGTGGACGTGGCCGCGACCCTATCGCGGTTTCACCTCTGGGGTGAGGACCCGGTCAACCGGCTGTCCGACGGCGTGTTCCGGCGCGCCTTCAAGTGGCGCGGGGGCTGGCGCGGCTACGAGCTGCGCTGGAGTGGAGATCCCGACCGGGCGCGGCTGACCGTCTCCGTTCCGGGAGCTCGGCGCGCCGCGGTGGTCGACGGGGCGGTGGCGGAAGTGCGGCACGTGTGTGGCCTGGACCTGGATCTGGCCTCGTTCCGTGACGCGATGGCGGAGGATCGTGTCCTGGGCGGGCTGGCCACGCGGCTGCACGGGTTGAGGCCCACGCTGTCGCCCAGCGCATTCGAGATGTTGGTGGGCTCGGTGTGCGCGCAGCAGGTCAACCTGCGCTTCGCCTTCACGCTCCGGGCCCGGCTGGTCCGGCGGTTCGGCGAGCGCCTGCGAGTGGGGGGAGAGACGGTGTACGCGTTCCCGGAGCCGGCGGCGCTGGCGCGGGCCCGGGTGGCCGAGCTGCGGCGTCTGCAGCTCACGACGCGGAAGGCCGAGTACGTGATCGGCCTGGCCCGGCAGGTGGCGAGCGGCGAGCTCGACCTGGATGCGATGGCGGCACACTCCAACGACGAGGTGATCGAGCGCTTGACCGCGGTGCGCGGCTTCGGACGGTGGAGCGCGGAGTGGTTCCTCGCCCGGTGCCTCGGGCGGGGCGACGTCTGCCCCGCGGGCGACCTCGCGGTGCGGCGCGCCTTCGAGCACTTCTACGCGCGCGGCCGCGCGCTGGCCGAGCCCGCGATCCGCCGCCGGGCCGCCCGGTGGGGCGCCCACCAGAACCTCGCCGTCCACTATCTGCTCGCCGGCCGGCGCCTCGCGCCGGGCCCCGCGGTGGGAGGCGGCGCGTGAGCCCGCTCGGCAAGTTCCTGCCCATCGTGGGGCAGCCCGATCCGGCCAAGCCCAAGGACGTCCACCTGGTCGGCCGCTACGCGATCGGGGTGACGTGGGCCGACGATCACGGCAGCATCTATCCGTTCGATCGCCTCCGCCTCGACGACCCGACCGAGACGCGGGCCGCCGAGGAGACGCTCAGCCAGGAGATGACGTGGCCGAAGGAGATCACCAAGCTGCCCGATTCCCTGCGGGTCGGCTGGCTGGACGGCCACGAGAGTCTGTACCCGTACGCGACCCTGCGCGCGCTGTGCCGCTGCGCCGGCTGCACCGGCGGGCACTGATGGCCACCCTCGACGCCCGCGCCCGGCGCGGGCTCGTGCTGGGCGGGGTCATGGCCGCCATGTTCCTCGCCGCGATGGAGTCGACGGTGGTCGCCACCGCGATGCCGACCGTGATCGCGAGCCTCGGCGGGATCCGGATCTACTCGTGGACCTTCTCCGCTTTCCTGCTCACCTCGACGGTGTCGATGCCGATCTGGGGTCGGCTCGCCGACGACCTCGGCCGGCGGCCCGCGTATCTCGGCGGCCTGTTCGTCTTCCTGCTCGGCTCCGCGCTCGCCGGCCTGTCGCAGAGCATGGAGCAGCTCATTGTCTTCCGGGCCGTGCAGGGGCTCGGCGCCGGCTCCCTCATCACCATCGGGATGACCATCGTCGGCGACCTCTACGGCATGGAGCGCCGGGCCCGGATGCAGGGCTACTTCTCGAGCGTGTGGGGCGTGGCCTCGCTGGTCGGGCCACTGATCGGCGGGCTCCTGACCGACCGGGTGTCGTGGCGCTGGGTGTTCTACATCAACCTGCCCTTCGGGATCCTGGCCGCCGTCGCGATCACCGCGGGCCTGCGCGACGAGGCGCACGAGGGGCGGCGCGGGGCCTTTGACGTGCTCGGCATGGCGCTCTTCGTGGCCGCGATCTCCGCGTTCCTGGTCGGGCTCGTCGACGCGGGCGCCGGCGAATCGTGGCTCCACTCCTCGGGGGCCGGCCTGCTCGTCCTATCCGTCCTGCTCCTCGTGGGGTTCGTCCTGGTGGAGCGTCGCGCGTCGGATCCGGTGATCCCGCTCGGCCTGTTCGGCGACCCGATCGTGCGCGCGGCCGCGCTCACCGGCCTGCTCGCGGGCATGGCCATGTTCGGGGCCATCGCGTACGTGCCGCTCTACCTCCAGGCGGTGATCGGGGCGAGCGCGACGCAGGCGGGATGGGTGCTGATGCCCTTCGTGTTCGGCTGGGTCGCGTTCTCGATCCTGGCCGCGCGCCTCTCCCTGCGTATCGGCTACCGGCGCGTCGTCCTCACCGGCATGGGCGCCCTCGTCCTAGCCTTCGTGCTGCTCGCCGGCTGGAACGAGTCGCTCACCCTCGCGGTGGCGGCGCGCGACATGACGCTGGCCGGGGTGGGGATGGGCATGATCTTCGTGCCGATGCTGATCGCGGTGCAGAGCGCGGTGCCGCGCTCCATGCTCGGCTCGGCGACCTCGCTCACCTCGTTCTTCCGGACGATCGGTGGCGCGGTGGGGGTGGCGGTCATGGGGGCGGCCATGACCCACCGGCTCGAGCGGGCCCTGGCCGCGATGGTGACCACCGCGCCCGACGCCCTGCGCGAGCCGCTGCAGCGGCTCGCCGCGCACCCCGACCTGGTGGTCAACCCGATGACCCGGGTCACCCTCGACAGCGACCTGCTCGGGCAGATGCGGCCGGCGCTGGCCCACGCGGTCGGCGGCGTGTTCGTGGTCGGGCTGGTCATCGCGGTGCTCGCCCTGCTCTCCGCCCTTCTGGTCCCGGCGGGCCGGGCGCGCGATCTGGCGATCCCGCGCGACCACCCCGCCTGCCCCGGCGCGTGACGCCGGGCGGCCCATGACGACCCCCAGCGGATCCGATTTGCCGCTCCTGGAGCGGTTGGCCGGCCTGCCCGCGGTCTCGCTGTCCGAGCTGGTGGCCCTGCTGGAAGGCCTGCCCGATCTGTCCAGGGAGCCCCTCCTGGCCGGGCTCGTCGGGGTCGACGAGCAGGGAGAACCGGCGGCTCATCCGCTACTCGGGCTGGTTCTCCAGCATCTCAAAGAGCGGCCGGAAGGAACGTGCTACGCGGCCTTGCTGGAGGCGCTGACCGGGATCTGGAACGCGGCGGTGCGGGGTGCGGTGGTGGCTCGACTGAGGGCCTCCGGGCTTCCCGCCGACGATCTGCTGCTGCGGCTGCAGGCCCTGTCGCCGACGCTCGGGTTCCAGGCCGAGAAGCGGGAG
>DASZJM010000787.1:0-6435 GCA_035948165.1 Candidatus Methylomirabilota bacterium | reverse complement strand
CGGTCAGCGTCGGGCCGTGACGGGGTCGAGGTCGGCATCGGGCATGATCTCCTTCAGCCAGTCGGGAATGGGAATCATCTGGGCGGTGGCCGGGTTCCAGCAGGCGTGCAGCGTGTGCCCGGTGGCGACCAGGTCTCCGGCCTCGTTGTGGATCTCGTAGGTGAACCGGAAGCTCGCCCGCCGGCGCTCGCTCACCCGCGAGGTGATCCGGAGCAGATCGTCCAGCAGAGCGGGCTTGACGTACTTCACGAAGGCTTCCACCACCGGCAGGTGCACGCGCTCGTTGACGCGTGACATCGGCCAGCCGTGCTCGCGCAGGTACTCCACGCGCCCCACCTCGAAGTAGGTGAGATAGTTGCCGTAGTAGACCACCGACATGGTGTCGGTGTCCTTGTACCGCACGCGCACGCGGGTCACGGAGG
Source organism: Candidatus Methylomirabilota bacterium (assembly GCA_035948165.1). Classification (GTDB taxonomy): domain Bacteria; phylum Methylomirabilota; class Methylomirabilia; order Rokubacteriales; family CSP1-6; genus CAMLFJ01. The sequence continues at coordinate 6,013 of DASZJM010000787.1, read as the reverse complement.
GCACCGGGCACTTATAGGCGAGGGGCCGGGTCCCGTCAAGGGTCCGCGGCCGGCTGGATCACGTCAGCGCTTGAAGACTTCCTTGAGCAGGTCGGTGGCCCGGGCGGTCGGGTTGGTGCGGATGTCCTTCTCCTGGTCCCCGAGCACGTGGAAGAGGCCGCCCAGGCCCTTGTCCACCACGTAGCCGTCCAGGTCGAAGGTCTGCGAGCGGGCGAACGGGATGGCGTCGAAGCGCGCGACCAGGTCCTTGTACTGGCGGGTCACCCCCACGTCGTTCATCGACTTCGAGACCGCCGGCCGGAACGCGGAGGTGAGCTGCGGGGTGGTCTTGGAGCGGAAGAACTCGGTGGCGGCGGTGTCGCCGCCGTTCAGGATCTTGCGGGCGTCGTCGAAGCTCATCTTCCCGATCGCGTCCAGGAAGATCTGCTTGGCCTGCGGCGCCGCGCTCTCGGCGGCCCGGTTCATGCTGAGCACGAACTCGTCGATCTGGGGGCCGTAGCCGACGGTGCGCAACCCGGTCTCGAGCGTCTTGAGCTTCTCGGGCATCAGGATCTTGATCGCCTGGTTGCCGAAGTAGCCGTCGGTCTTGCCGGTGAGGCTCACCGTCTTGCCGGTCGCGACCTGCAGCGCCTCCTTGAGCCCGTCCGCGATCTTGGCGTCGGAGAGCCCGCTGCCCTGGCCCCCCAGTCCCTTCAGCAGCTTGTCGAACTGGGCCGACGCGGGGGTCGCCGTCGCGAGCAGGGCGATCGCCAGCGCCACCGCCCCACAGCCGCTTCTCACGAGGAAGAGCATGCGCTCTCCTGACTGGCTAGAGATACTGGCCGTAGCGGATCTTCTCCACCACCGCGCGGATCCGCCGGTACACGTCGACCTGGCGCAGCAGGTCCTGGGTCGTCACCAGCCCCGCCTCCTGCCCCTGCCCCGCCGCGTGCACCTTCTCCTCGAGCGCGCGGCGCAGGATGTCGCGGATCTCGCCGCCGCTCATCCCGCCCATCGGCGGCAGCAGCGAGCGGAAGTCCAGGTCGGCCACCAGCGGCCGGCCCGCGTTGTGCTCGGCGCGCGCGCGGGTGAGCGCGATGACCTGCTCCTGCGCCGCCGCGTCCGGCAGCCGCACCTCGACCAGGTGGTCCAGGCGACCGGGGGCCACCAGCGAGGGATCGACCGCGTCGGTACGGCTGGTGGCCGCGATCACCACCAGGCGCGCGGAGGCGTCGAGGGTGTCGAGCTTCTCGCACAGGGTGGCCACGATGCGCGCGCCCGCCTCGCGCGCCTGGGCGGGCGGCAGCAGATGCTCGAGCGCGAGCGCGTCGGCCTGGTCGAGCAGCACCACGCCCTTGCCCTGCTCGCGGGCCAGGCCCAGCACCTCCTGCAGCAGCTCGCCGGTGTTGGGACCGAACTTCGAGGTCAGCGTCGCGAGCTTCAGGTGGTAGAACACCGCGTCCGCCTCGGTGGCGAGGGCGCGCGCCAGCAGGGTCTTGCCGGTGCCGGGCGGGCCGTAGATGAGCATGCCCTTGGGCGGCGCGATGCCCCACTTGCCGTAGAGCTCGGGGTCGGTGAGGGCGGTGACGAAGCTGCGCACCAGGCCCTTGGCCTCCGCGAGCCCCGCGATGTCCTCGAAGGACGTCCGCGCCTTGACCGCGACGTCGACGCGTCCGGTCAGCTCCGCGAGCTTCTCCCCGAGCTTGCCGAAGATCTCGCCGAGGCGCCGCTGGATGGCCCACTGCTGGCCCTCGACGTCGGGCGTCGAGGCGGGAGCGGATCCGTCCCGCGCGGTCTCGGAGGCCACGCGCCTAGATCCGCTCGCCGGGCCCGGTCGGGTTGCCGGGCAGGCGGTCGGACTTCTCGAAGACGCGATCCTCCGCGAACACCGGGGCCTTCGCGCGCAGGGCCAGGGCGATCGCGTCGGACGGGCGCGAGTCGAGCTCGAGCGGCGCGCCGTCGACGGTCAGGTAGAGCGTGGCGTAGTAGGTGTTGTTGCGCAGGTCGGTGATCACCACCCGGTTCACCGCGACCTTGAGCCGACCGAAGAGGGTCAGGAACAGGTCGTGGGTGAGCGGCCGCGGCGGGGTGACGTGCTCGAGCGGCACCGCGATCGCGGTGGCCTCGGCCGCGCCGATGACCATCAGCACGCGGCGGCGGTCGCGCTTGCCCTCCAGCATGACCCCGTGCTGGCCCTGCGGATCGCTGAACACGCCGACCACCGACACCTCCTGCGGCCCGCCCGTCGCGGGCGCGGCGACGTCGGTGGGGTTGCGCGCGCCCGACAGGGCGACGCCCAGCCCGAGCACCAGAGCGAGACGGCTGAGTCGGCGGAGCTTCACCATGGTCGACGGGACCTCCCCGGAATGGCGTGCGTGCAGTATCGGCCCGCCTCCGGGGCAAGTCAACCGCGCGCGGGCGCCGCGGCGGGCGCGGGCGGCGCGGCGTAACCCACCCGCAGCCGCGTGCTGAGAAACGAGCCGACCGCGAGCAGCACGGTCAGCCCGCTCCACATGATCGCGTAGCCGAGTCCGTGCGCCACGTAGCCGAACACCACCGCGCCGGTGGTGTTGCCGACCAGGATCACCGAGCTGAAGATGCCCACCGCGCTGCCCCGGCGCCGCTCGAGCGTCACGTCCATGAGCAGCGCCGACATCGCGGGGTAGAGCCAGCCGTGGGCCGCGCCGGCCAGGAAGCCGGCGAGGAACAGGAACGGCAGCACCGGCAGCCGCAGCGACGGCCAGAAGAGCAGCGCCACGATCGCGATGATGCAGGTCGCGGCGGCCTGCACGAACATGCACGGGATGATCACCGCGCGCCGCCCGCGCACGTCGATCAGGGTGCCGCCCATCACCCGCACCAGCATCGCGGCCACCGCGTACGCGGTGTAGAACAGGCCGACGCTCGTGACCCCGAGGGTCTCCCCGAAGGTGGGCAGGAAGGTGAAGATAGTCCCGGTCCCCAGCCCGAAGAAGAACCCGAGCAGCATGTGCATGTGCCGCAGCTCGAGCAGACCCTCCCGGATCACGTGGGTGCCCGGGCGTGCGCCGAGCGCGGCGGGGCGCACGTCCCGCACGTTCCAGCACACCGCGAGCGCGCCGCCCGCGATCACGGTGGCGGCCGCGAAGAACCACGGGAAGCCGAAGCGGCGGATCATGAGCTCGCCGAAGAGCGGGGCCAGCGAGGTGGAGACGAGGCCGGACAGGCCGAAGATGCCGAGGGCCCAGCCCCGCCGCTCCACCGGCACCATCTCCACCACGTGGATGTAGTTGGACACGAAGAAGGCGGAGAAAGCGACGCCCTGGAGGACGCGCAGCACGCCCAGCAGAGGCAGCGGGCTCGACACCACGAAGAGCGCGCAGGAGACCACCAGCAGGCCGACCCCCAGACGCATGAAGAAGCGCCGCCCGAGATAGTCGATGAGGGCGCCCACCACCGGCTGGCAGACGATGCCGGCCGCGCTGTAGAAGCCCTGGACCAGCCCGATGTCCGCCTCGTCGCCGCCGAGCTGCTGGATGTAGAGGGGCAGGAGGAGGAAGCCGTTCAGCGCGCCGAAGAAGAAGAAGTTCGTGAGCATGATCCGCACGAACGGACCATGCCGGAACAGCTCGGCGGCGGGACCGGTCACCCGCGTTGCGGCCGGATCCACCGCGACCGTAGAATGACCGGCGACATGAACGCTCGCGAGTATAACACGCGGTCGCGCGAGCCCCGGACGTCCGAGACCGTCGCGCAGGTGATGGCGGGCGCCGCGCGCTTCGACGGCGGCGGGCGCGGGCGATTCTTCGCGCCCGCGCGCCTCCAGAGCTGGCCCGGCATCGTGCACGGCGGCGGCCTCGTGGCCCTGCTGGACGCGGCCGCCCGGGCGCTCGGCGCCGACGACGGGCCGCGCCGCCTCGAGGGACGCCTCACCTCGTCGGTGCCGATCGAGAGCGCGCTCGACCTCGAGGGCCACGCGGAGCGCGGCGGCGCCACCGTCACGATCCTGGAGCGCGCCCAGCCGCTGACCGCCGCGACCGTCGGCGCGCCCGCTCCCGAGCCCGACGGCACAGCCCCGGAGGCCGGGTGGACCGCGGCCGGCCGCGAGGGCTGGCCGATGCCGCTCTCCGATCAGTGCCTGGCCTGCGGGGCCGACAACCCGCTCGGCCTCCAGCTCGGCCTGCGCTGGGACGGCGACGGGGTGTGGGCGCGCTTCCTGCCCCGGGCGCCGTGGCGGGGCGCGGGCGACCGGCTCGATCCCGCCCTGGCCCCGGTGGTGCTCGACGAGGTCGCGTGGTGGCTCGGCGCGCTCGTGACGAAGGAAGGCGGGCTCACCAACCGGATCGACGTGACGCTGCTGCGGCCCGACGCGCCGGTGACCGGCCCGATCACCGCGGTGGGCCGCTTCGCCGACGTGACGCCGGTCGATCGCCGGCGCACCTTCTGGCGCACCCGCTCGGGCGTGCTCGCCGCCGACGGGACCCCGCTCGCGATCGCGTCGATCGTCTTCCGGCCCGGCCCCGAGTACTCCGCGCGCCAGATGACGTTCTTCCGCGCCCGGACCGATCCGGCGATCTTCGCGCGGATGTTCCCGGGCTACGCGGGCTGAGGGGGCGCGCTCGCGCGCGCCTCCGCGACCTTCGCCTGGAGCGCCTCCCACACCGCGAGCGGCACGGAGGGATGGCCGAGCGTGCCCGCGCGCACCGCGGGGCCGTGGAAGTCGGAGCCGCCGGTCGCCACGAGGCCGTACTGACGGCAGAGCTCCACGTAGGCCCCGCGCTGGGCCGGCGAGTGCTCCGAGTAGTAGCACTCGATGCCCATCAGGCCCGCCTCTACCAGGCCGGGGATGAGCGCGTCCCGGTCGGCGAGGCCGGGATGGGCGAACACCGGCGCCCCGCCCGCGCGCCGCAGCAGGCGCACCGCGTCCTCCGGCGTGAGCTTCTTGCGCGGCACGTGGGCGGGCTTCCCCGCGGCGAGGTACTTGTCGAACGCCTCCCGCACCGTCTTCACGTAGCCGCGCTCGAGCATCACCCGGGCGATGTGCGGACGGCCCGCCGAGCCCTCCTGCACGAGAGCGAACACGCGCTCGACGTCGATGGGCAGGCCGAGGGCCGCGAGGCGCTCCGCGGTCCGCACCACGCGGGCGCGCCGCTCTGCCCGCTGCGCGCGGCAGAAGTCCTGGAACCACGCGGCCTCGTAGTCCATGCCGTAGCCGAGCACGTGGATCTCGGCGCCCTCCACGTCGCAGTTGATCTCGATGCCCGGCACGATGGTGAGCGGCGGGTGCTCCCGGGCCGCGGCCATCGCCTCGGCGAGGCCGTCGGTGGAGTCGTGATCGGTGACCGCCAGCACCCGCACTCCGCGCCGGGCCGCCTCCGCCACCAGCTCGCGGGGGCGCAGGGTGCCGTCGGAGCTGGTGGTGTGGGTGTGGAGGTCGACGCCGCCGCCCGCCATCGCCCGCCGGCGCGCTACCGGCGCCCGTCCATGCCCGCGATGTACCCGAGCAGCGTGCGCACCGTGACCCCGGTGGCGCCCTTGGGGCCGAGCGGCAGGTCGCGCTCGGTGAACGCGGTGCCCGCGATGTCGAGGTGCGCCCACGGGATCCCGGAGGTGAACTCCCGCATGAAGAGCGCGGCCACGATGGCGCCCGCGCCGCGCTGGCTCGAGATGTTGTTGAGGTCGGCGATGTCGCTCTTGAGTCCGTCCCGGTACTCGTCGTGGAGCGGCAGCCGCCACATGCGCTCCCCCGCCGCATCGGCGGCGGCGAGCACGCGCCCGCAGAGGCCATCGTCGCTCGCCATCACCCCGGAGACGCCCTGGCCCAGCGCGATGACCACCGCGCCGGTGAGGGTCGCCATGTCGACCATCTCGTCGGGCTTGATGTGCTTGGCCGCGTAGGCGAGCGCGTCGGCCAGGGTCAGGCGGCCCTCCGCGTCGGTGTTGCCGATCTCGACGGTGAGCCCGTTCATGGCCCGCACGATGTCGCCGGGCCGCTGGGCGGTGCCGGAGGGCATGTTCTCGGTGGCCGCGATCAACCCGTGCACCTCGACCGGCG
>DASZJM010000786.1:0-1917 GCA_035948165.1 Candidatus Methylomirabilota bacterium | reverse complement strand
GTCACGTGCCCGCGGGAATCGCCGGGGCCGGGATCCCCTGCTTGCGCCAGTAGAAGAGGAAGAGCGAGATCGTGAAGAGCGACTGGCTGACCGCGAGCACGCAGTCGAAGAGCACCCGCGCCACGAAGTGATTCGCCCCCGGCACCTCGCGGAACGCCTGCCCGCCCAGCACCGCGAGCCCGAAGATCAGCACGAAGAGCACCGCGGCGGTCCCCAGGATGCTCCCGCGCTGCCCCGCGGTGAGCGCGGCGGCCCGGCGCCATGCGCTGAGCGGCGAGGCCCCGTCCAGCACCACCGCCGAGTCGACGAGGGCGAAGCGGACGAGCAGGACCAGGATCAGGAGCGAGAGCGCGACCAGGACCGCGCCGCCCGCCAGCTGCAGCGCGGGGCCCGCGGTGTAGATCGCGAGCCAGCCGAGCGAGGGCATCAGCAGCACCCAGACCACCATGAAGCGCACCAGCATGAGCCGGGGCCACGCGGCGAAGCCCTCGGCGAGCGCCTGCCAGTAGCTGACCGGCCCGCCCTGCTTGATGCGGATGAGCGCGGAGAGCATCGCGCTCACCACGAACGGGTCCAGCACGACCTGGGCGGTGAGCACGATGCGCAGCGCGCGCCCGGCCGCTTCCTCGCCCGGATCGAAGAACTCGAGGTAGTTGAGCAGGACGTGGACCGGCAGCCACACCGTCAGGGAGAGCAGGGTGAACAGGTGGAGGTGCCGGCCGAGGAGGCGGAACGTCTCCCCGAGGACGGCGCGCACTACTTGACCTTGGAGCCCGAGGGCACGTCCTTGTCGAGGGTGAGCAGCGACACCGTGCCCTCGTGCGACGCGGCCAGCACCATGCCGTTGGACTCCACGCCCATCAGGGTGGCCGGCTCGAGGTTGGCCACGATCACCACCTTGCGGCCGACCAAGGCCGCCGGCTCATAGGCCTCGGCCACGCCGGCCACCAGGGTGCGGGTCTCCTCGCCCACCTGGATCGACAGCTTGAGCAGCTTCTTGGACTTGGGGACCCGCTCGGCGGCCAGCACCTCGGCGACCCGCAGCTCGACCTTCTGGAAGTCGGTGATCGGGATCCTGCCGGTCACGCCCTCGCTCCCCTCTCCTTTGACCCCGTCTCTCGCCGCTGCGGGAACGGATGCCTTGGTGTCGACGCGCGGGAAGAGCCCGGAGATCTTGCGCACCGCCGGCACCGAGGCGAGGCGGCCCACCACCGCGGCGTCGAGCGTCAGCGGGCCCGTCGCGCCGAGCGCCTCGCGGATCTTGCCGGCCGCGTCCGGCAGGAACGGCTCCAGCACGACGACGAGGAAGCCGAGGGCGTCGGCGAGCGTGCACAGCACGCGCTCGAGCCGCGGCCGCTTCGCCGCGTCCTTGGCGAGGGCCCACGGCGCGCTCGCGTCCACGTAGCGGTTCACGGCCCCGATGAAGGCCCAGATGCCGCCGAGCGCCTTCTGGAAGGCGAACTCCTCCATCGCCTGTTCGAGAGTCGCCCGCGCCTCCGCGGCGGCGGTCGCGATCTCCCGGTCCGCCGCCTCCGCCGGCGCGGTCACCTGCGCGACGGGCCCGGTGGCGGCGATCAGGGTGCTCGCCCGGCTCGCCAGGTTACCCAGGTCGTTGGCGAGGTCGGCGTTGAGCCGATCGACGAGCGCTTCCTCGCTGAAGCTGGCGTCGAGCCCGAAGTTCATCTCGCGCAGCAGGAAGTAGCGGAAGGCGTCGTGGCCGTACTTGTCGGTGAGCTGGAAGGCCTCCACCACGTTGCCGACCGACTTGGACATCTTGCTGCCCCCCAGCGACCAGTAGCCGTGCACGTGGAGGTGCCGGTAGAGCGGGATGCCGGCCGCCTTCAGCATGGTCGGCCAGTAGACTCCATGGGGCTTCAGGATGTCCTTGCCGATCAGGTGCTCGACGTGCTCCCACAG
>DASZJM010000785.1:0-3090 GCA_035948165.1 Candidatus Methylomirabilota bacterium | reverse complement strand
TCGGCCGGGGGGCAGCTCTGCTGGGGGCGCGGGGAACGGGCCTGGACGAGGGTCAGGCGGGCCCGTTCGGAAGAATTAGATCTTATGATCTCTTGTTCGAGTTTAACCCAACCCGCTGACATTTTCAGGGAACGACACGCCCGAAAAATGGCGGGCGCGATGGTCGGCCATAGATGAAACCGAATGAAGCAGATGTTACGAGAGCAGCTGGTGGGGCTACCGTGCGGCGCACCGCTGTCGATCCCGGCGGCCCGCGAGTGCTCGGTCATCATGGTCGGAGGGCTGGGCGATCAGACCGCGGTCGGCCCGGGACGCGCTCCGCACACCGTCCGCACGCGATCGCCGTAGTTCCTCCCCTCCGTGAGCGGGCCTAGCGCCTCGAGCCGTGCGAACACCCCGGTACAGGCGGAATCCTGGGACGGGGTCTCCGTTAGGCTTCTGCCTGCCCGGCCATCGGCGGAGGCCGGGCCGGATAGCCCAGAGTCCTGGGGGTGCCTGTGTCGCGGCTCGCCGGCCGGGTGTGCGTGGTCAATGGTGCCGCGAGCGTGATCGGCCAGGCGGTGGCCGGGAGGTTCGCGAGCGAGGGCGGCGTGGTCGTCGGGGTCGATAAGGCTGAGCACTCCGTCGGCGAACACGTCGTGCGGGCCGATCTCGTCGACGAGTCGCAGGTCGAGGCGATGTACGAGCAAGTCGTGCAGAGGTACGGGCGGCTCGACGTCATCTACAACAACATGGGGCTGATGGACCGCGGCGATCACTCCGCGCTGGACACCAGCCTCGAGACCTGGCGCCGGGTGCTCGACGCGAACCTGACGAGCATCTTTCTGTCCTGCAAGCACGGCATCCGCCATCTGCGCGGCACCGACCCGCCCGGCGGCTCGGTCATCAACGCTGCGTCATTCCTCGCAGGGATCGGGGCGGCGACCTCCCCGATGGGGTACGCGGCGGCCAAGGCGGGCGTGGTGCAGCTGAGCAGGGATCTTGGCGTGCATCTGGCGCGCAGCGGCGTGCGGGTCAACGCGGTGCTGTTCGGGCCGATCGATACGCCGGATCAGCGGGCGGTCTTCGATCGCAACCCCGGTGCGCTGGAGAAGCGCCTGGTGCACTGGCCGATGGGACGGTTCGGCACCTTGGAGGAGGCAGCGGGGACGATCGCTTTCCTTGCGAGCGACGATTCGGGCTTCATCACTGCTGCCGCGCTGCCGCTCGACGGCGGCATCACTGAAGCGTTCACCGTGCCGGAGTAACGGCAGGTTCCTGAGGGATACCGGCCGCGCTGGCTTTATCCTGATAGTGAGATGACTGACTCACCGCAACCGAATCCGGTCCGCGCGGCCGGCCAGCGGCCCGGGAAGCGAGAGCGCCTCGTGACCGCCGCGAGCCAGCTGCTGCACCAGCACGGCGTTGAGAAGACGACGCTGGCCGACATCGCGCAGGCCGCGGACGTGCCCGTGGGCAACGTCTACTACTACTTCAAGACCAAGGACGACATCGTCGCCGCGGTCGTCAAGGCCCACGTTGAGCAATCCAAGGCGGCGCTCGCCTCGATCGAGAGCCGCTATCGGTCACCCAAGAGCCGGCTGAAGGCCCTGGTCGACGCGCTGGCCGACCAGGGTGAGGTGATCGCGGAACACGGGTGCCCGCACGGCAGCCTCTGCTCGGAACTGGACAAACGCCCCGGTAGCCGCGATTTCGCGCTGGGCGAGCTGATGCTCGTCCCCATCCAGTGGGCACAGGAGCAGTTCCGGGCGCTCGGCCGAGACGACGCGCGCGACCTCGCCGTGAGCCTTCTCGCCTCCTATCAAGGCAGCGCGCTGCTCACCAACACGTTCCGCGATCCGGACATCCTCGCTCGCGAGACGCGCCGTCTGCGCCGCTGGATCGACACGCTCTGATTCCCGGACCACGAGGTCTCGGTTACGGGCGGGCGGGGAAGAGCCGCTGCTCCGTTCCGAGGTGGGGCGCCCACTCGAGATGATCCGCGCCCGCGAAGCGCAGGTACGCGCGGAGGGCGTCCCGCATCGCGTCGACGAACCCGTCGGCGCGGCCCGGCGCGAAGCCGTCCTCCCACCAGACGCCGAGCACCTCCACGCGGGCGCGGTCCCGGTCGATCCGCGGTTCGATCCGGCCGACGAGGCGGTCGCGGAAGGAGATCGGGAGCACGTACCAGCCCCAGCGGCGCTTGGCCGGGGGGAAGAAGCCCTCCCACACGTAGTCGAAGCCGAACAGGCTCGCGAGGAGGGGATTGTCCCAGAGCAGGGAGTCGAACGGGGCGATGAACGCGACGGAGGGCGCCGGCTCCGGCGGCGCCTGCAGCAGCGCGAGCTCCTCGCCGAGGACGAAGCGCTTGCCGCGCACACCCTCGACGTCGACGGGCACGAGCGCGCCGAGCTCGACCAGCTCCTTGCGCAGCTCGTTGCGCCCCGGCCACCCCGGGATCGGATTCGGCGGGGCGATGCGGTCGAACGTGCCCCCGGCGCCGCCGGCGCCGAGCAGGCCGTGGGCGCGGTACCGGGACAGGAGCTTGTGCCGGAGCTGTTCTCGCATCGGCACCTCGTGCGCGAGCAGCTCGGCCGGGAGCAGACGTTCGAGGAGGTCGTAGTAACGGAGGTTGCCCTCGCGCCGGGCGAGGCCGACCACGCCCGTGACGGTGTACGCCTCGAGCACGGCGCGCACGACGTTCTCCGGCATCCCGAACCAGTCCTTCGGCGCTCCGTGCTCGGGCTCGAAATCCAGCGCCGACAGCGTGCCCTGCGCGCGGATCCGCCCGAGCACGCGCTCGGCCACCGCGGCGTTCTCGGCGAGGATCCGGGCGTGGAACCGGGGCCCCTTGCGGCCCCAGCCGAAACGGAACCAGGGGAACTCGCTCGCCGGGACGAACGAAAGCGCCTTGTTGGTCGTCTCGAAGATCTCGCGGCGTTCGTAGAGCACGTCGCACCAGGCGGGCTCGTAGCCGGCGACGCGCGCGTGCAGCACGAGGTCGTGGTTCCGGCCGGCGACCGCGATCGGGTCGAACTGGATCGACCCGAACTTCCGGAAGACCTCGAGCACCCCGTCCAGGCCTCCCCCGACAGACCGCGCGGGCGCGAG
>DASZJM010000784.1:0-5746 GCA_035948165.1 Candidatus Methylomirabilota bacterium | reverse complement strand
CATCATCAACATCTCGTCGATCGCGGGCGTCTACGGCTCGACCATGATGTCGCACTACGGCGCCTCCAAGGCCGCGGTGATCAACTTCACCCGCGAGCTCGGGATGGCCTGGGGCCGCCGGGGCGTCCGCGTCAACTGCATCGCCCCCGGCCCGGTGGAGACCGAGGGCTACATGGGCGTGCTCACCAAGCAGGACCCCGCTGCGGCCAAGAAGGCCTACGACACGGTGGCGGCCCGCGTGGGCATGGGGCGCTGGGGCAAGGTCGAGGAGATCGCCTATCCCTGCATCTTCCTCGCCTCCGCCGCGTCCTCGTTCATGAACGGCGAGACCATCGTCATCGACGGCGGGGCCGCGCCCCAGCTCGGCGAGGGCTGAGGACCCGCTCGCCGGGTCGCGAGCTCCCGCCACGCCCGAGCTTCCCCCATGCCTGAACTTCCCGAGGTCGAGGCGGCGCGCCGCGCCGCGCAGAAGGTGGCGGCGGGACGCCGCATCGTCGAGGCCCACGTGGCGGACGACCCGATCGTCTTCGAGGGCGTCGCGCCCGCCCGGTTCCGGCGAGCCCTCGTCGGCCGACGCGTGAAGGCGGTGCGACGTCACGGCAAGCACCTGTGGCTCGAGCTCGACCGCCGCCCGTGGCCGTGCCTGCACTTCGGCATGACCGGCGGCATCCACGTGCCAACGGGCCGCGCGGTGCGCCTCGTCTCCGACGGTCAGGTCGATCGTCCGGACTGGCCGCCGCGCTTCACCAAGCTCCACCTCCGCTTCGCGGGCGGCGGCGAGCTGGCCCTGGCCGACGGCCGGCGGCTCGGCCGCATCCGGCTGCGCCAGGACCCGCCCACCGAGCCGCCGATCAGCAGGCTCGGCTTCGACGCCCTGCACGCGCTGCCGACGCCCGCGCGTTTCCACGCCATGCTGCGGGAGCGGCGGTCGCCCATCAAGGCGGTGCTGCTGGACCAGTCGTTCGCGGCCGGCATCGGCAACTGGATCGCCGACGAGGTGCTCTATCAGGCGGGCATCGCCCCCAAGCGCAAGGCGGCCACGCTGTCCGCCGCGGAAGCCCGGCGGCTGCGCGCGAAGATCCGGTCGGTGATCGGCCTCGCGGTGCGGTCCGGCTCGGACAGCGACCGGTATCCCCGCTGGTGGCTCTTCCACCGCCGCTGGGGCCATCGCCGTGGCGGACCGCCCGCCACCACCGTGCGGGACGAGCACATCCGGCACGAGACGGTCGGCGGCCGCACCACCGCGTGGGTGCCCTCGGCACAGCGCTGAGGTATACTTCCCCCAGCTTTCCCCCCTGAGAAAGGAGCCCCCATGAGAGAGGCTGTCGTCGTCGCCAGCTCCCGCACCCCGCTCGCCAAGTCCCATCGCGGGTCGTTCAACATCACCCGCCCGGATGACCTGGCCGCCCACTGCATCAAGGACGTCCTCGGCAAGGCCCCGCAGCTCGACATCGCCGAGATCGAGGACGTGATCATGGGCTGCGCGCAGCCCAACGGCCCGCAGGGCAGCAACGTGGCGCGCGTGGCGCTGGTCCGGGCCGGCCTGCCGGTCTCGGTCGCGGGCACCACGGTCAACCGCTTCTGCTCGTCGGGGCTCCAAGCCATCGCGATGGCCGCCCACCAGATCATCCTGGGTGGCGCGGACGCGGCGATCGGCGGCGGCCTCGAGTCGATCAGCATGATGAAGCGCGACGGCGATCCGAACCCGTGGGTGAAGGAGAAGAAGCCCGGCATCTACATGGTGATGGGCGACACCGCGGAGGTGGTGGCCAAGCGCTACAACGTCACCCGCCAGATGCAGGACGAGTACGCCCTGGTGAGCCAGCAGCGGACCGCGCGGGCCCAGCAGGAGGGCTTCTTCAAGGAAGAGATCTCGCCGATGCAGGTCGTGCGCGGCATCGTGGACAAGAAGACCGGCGAGATCACCGGCAAGGAAGACGGCTACGTGGACAAGGACGAGTGCAACCGTCCCGACACCACGCTGGAAGGCCTGCTCGCGCTGCAGCCGCACTTCGACAAGACGAGCGGCAAGGGCACCGTCACCGCGGGCAACTCCTCGCAGCTCTCCGACGGGGCCTCCGCCACCCTGCTGATGTCGGCGGATCGGGCCAAGGCGCTCGGCATCAAGCCCAAGCTCATCTTCCGCGGCTTCGCGGTCGCCGGCTGCGAGCCGGACGAGATGGGCATCGGGCCGATCTACGCGGTGCCGAAGCTGCTCAAGCGCAACGGCCTCAAGATGGACGACATCGACGTGTGGGAGCTGAACGAGGCCTTCGCCTCCCAGGTGGTCTACTGCCGCGACAAGCTGGGTATCCCGATGGAGAAGCTCAACCTGAACGGCGGCTCGATCTCGATCGGCCACCCCTTCGGCATGACCGGCTCCCGCATGGTCGGCACCATCGCCAACGAGATGCTGCGCCGCAAGGCGAAGTACGGCGTGGTGACGATGTGCATCGGTGGCGGCCAGGGCGCGGCCGGCCTCTTCGAGTCCTGTCTCTAACCGCTCCGCGTTGAATTCGCCCCTCACCTTGCCCTCTCCCCTTCGGGGCGAGGGACACACACCCTCTCCCCCTGAGGAGAGGGCAGGGTGAGGGGCGCTCTGCTCTCCGGGTGACCGCAATGGCCTACGACTTCGACCGCGTCATCGAGCGCCGCCACACCAACAGCAACAAGTGGCGCAAATACCCCGCCGACGTCCTGCCCCTCTGGGTGGCGGACATGGACTTCCCCTCGCCGGAGCCGGTGGTGCGGGCGCTGCGCGAGCGGGTGGAGCACGGGGTCTACGGCTACGGCTTCGAGGGGCCCGAGTTCGGCGAGGTCTTCGTGGACCGCGTGCAGAAGCGCTACGGCTGGACCATCTCGCCGGAGGCGCTGGTCCTCGTCCCGGGGGTGATCCCGGGCCTGAACGTAGCCTGCCACGCCCTCACCCGCCCGGGCGACGGCCTCCTCATGCAGCTGCCGGTCTACCCGCCGATCCTCCGCTCCCCGACCAACCACGAGCTGACGCGCGACGGCGCGCTCCTCGGCCGCGAGGGCGACGGCCGCTACGTGGCCGACCTGGACACCTTCCGCGCCGCGATCCATCCGCGCACGCGCGCGTTCGTGCTCTGCAACCCGCACAACCCGGTGGGCCGCGTCTTCACCCGCGACGAGCTCGCCGGGATGGCCCGGATCTGTCTCGAGCGCGACATCCCGATCATCGCCGACGAGATCCACTGCGACCTGCTCTTCAGCGGCCAGCGCCACGTGCCGATCGCCTCGCTCGCGCCCGAGATCGAGCGGCGCACGATCACCCTCATGGCACCCAGCAAGACGTTCAACCTGGCCGGCCTCAAGGTCTCGGTCGCAGTCATCCCGGACGCGGGGCTCCGCGAGCGCTTCATGGCCGCGCGCGGCGACTACGTGCAGGCGCAGGTGAACGTCCTGGGCTACGCGGGAGCCCTCGCCGCGTACCGCGACGGGCACGAGTGGCTCGAGGAGCTGATGCGCTACCTCGAGGGCAACCGCGACTTCGTGGTCGACTACGTGCGCCGGCACCTGCCCGGCGTCTCGACCCTCCAGCCCGAGGGCACGTACCTCGCCTGGCTCGACTGCCGCAACGCGGGCCCCGCCGCCGCCGACCCGTTCACGTTCTTCCTCGAGCGCGCGAAGGTGGCGCTGAACGACGGCGCGCTCTTCGGCGCGGGCGGGCAGGGCTTCGTGCGCCTCAACTTCGGGACGCCGCGCGCGCTCCTGACCGAGGGGCTCGAGCGGATGCGGCGGGCCCTCGCCGGCTGAGCCCCGGGGCACCCGCCGGTTGGACGCGGCCGTGCCCACGGCCGTTTACGCGGCAGTCCGGAAGTTTCTTCCCACGAATGGGCCCGAGACGGCCCTCGTCTGACCACGTGAAACCCCGGATCCTGCCAGAATTCTGGAGGTGGCGATGCGTGCACGATGGGGCATGACGGCGATGGCGGTGGCGACGGTGGTGCTGTCCACGGGCTGCGCGACCGCCCCGCGGGGGCCGAGCGTCCAGGTCCTGCCCGGCACCGGCAAGCCGTTCGAGCAGTTCCAGGCCGACGTCGAGGTCTGCCGCGGCTGGGCGGCCCAGCAGGTCAAGGGCGCCTTCATGGATGCCCCGTCGTGGGAGGTGCAGCGCCGTTACGACAATGCCTACGTCCAGTGCATGTACGCGAAAGGCCACCAGGTGCCGTCTCCTCCGGGACCACCACGCGCACGCTGAGGGAGGGTGACTCGATGATAATGCTCAGGCGATTGCTCGCGGCCCTGCTCTCGCTCACGCTGCTCGTGGGAACCGCTCCCTTGGCATGGGCGGCCGATCCGCCCGCGGCGCCCCCGCCCCCGCCGGCGGGTGCGCCGCCCGCGCCGCCGTCCGGCACCGCGCCCGCGGCTTCGGCTCCGGGCGCCGCCCCGGACGACGAGCAGCCCGCGCCCGATCAGCCGGAGGGCGCGGCCCCGACGCCGCCGCGGCTCAGCTACGCCGACGGCGACGTCTCGTTCTGGCGGCCGGGCGGCGACGACTGGGCGCCCGCGCAGGTCAACACGCCGCTCAGCCCGGGCGATCAGCTCTACACCGGCAATCGCGGCAACCTCGAGATCCAGGTCGAGTCGCGGAACTTCGTGCGGGCCTGGGGCGACAGCCAGCTCGGCGTCGAGAACCACGATCCCGACTTCCTCCAGCTCAAGGTGGCGGCCGGCCACGTCTCGCTGGACCTGCGCTCGCTCGATCCCGGCCACACCGTGGAGCTCGACACGCCCAACGCCGCGTTCACCATCGATCGCCCCGGCTACTACCGCGCCGACGTCTCGGCGGATCGCACCTCGTTCGTCACCCGCCGCGGAGGCGTGGCCACGATGACGCCGGCCGGCGGGACCGCCGCGTCCATCGCGACGAGCGAGCAGGTGGTGGTGACCGGCGCGGGCCCGAGCCCGGTGCAGACCTTCGTGGCCCCCGAGCTGGACGTGTGGGACCGCTGGAACTACGCGCGCACCGAGGCCCTCATCGACACGGTGAGCGCGCGCTACGTGCCGGCCGGCGTGTCGGGCGTGGACGATCTCGACCAGCACGGCGCCTGGCGCGTGGTGCCCGAGTACGGCTCGGTGTGGGTGCCGGAGGGCGTCGCGGCCGACTGGGCCCCCTACACCACGGGCCGCTGGGTGTGGGATCCGCGCTTCGGCTGGAGCTGGGTGGACATCGCGCCGTGGGGCTGGGCGCCCTATCACTACGGCCGCTGGGTCCACCTCGACCGGTTCTGGGCGTGGGCGCCGGGGCCGGTCATCGTGCGCCCGGTCTACGCCCCCGCGCTGGTCGCGTTCTTCGGCGCGCCCGGGGTGCGGGTGGCGATCGGCGCGCCCTTCGTGAGCTGGGTCGCGCTGGGCTGGGGCGAGCCCTGCGTGCCGTGGTGGGGCCGGCCCGGGTTCGTGGGCCGCGCCTGGTGGGGCGGCTGGGGCGGGCCTCGCATCGTCAACAACGTGGTGGTCAACCGCACGACCGTGGTCAACGTGCAGAACATCACGGTCTACCGGAACGTGAGCGTGCAGAACGCGGTGGTCGCGGTGCGGCCGGACCGCGTCGGCCGCGGCTCGGTCGCCGACGGGCGGATCCGTCAGGTCGACACGCGGCGGCTCGAGCCGGTGCGCGGCGCGGTCGACCTGCGGCCGGACCGCGCGAGCTTCGCGGCGGCCAGCGGTCGCGCCGTCCATCCCCCGGAGAGCGTGCTGGCGCGCCCGGTGGTGGCGACCCGCG
>DASZJM010000783.1:0-14103 GCA_035948165.1 Candidatus Methylomirabilota bacterium | reverse complement strand
GCGAAGCCCATCGCGGCGAGGCCGTTCGAGATCAGGACGCGGTTCGGCTCGTAGGCCGGGAAGGTGCGGGCGATCCAGAGCTTGTGGCTTCCCACGTCGGAGACGAGGATGTCCTCGCGGCCCATCGCCGCGCGCAGGTCGCGCAGGATGCGCTGTGGCTTGATCGGGAACGTGTCGTCGTCCGCGCCCTCCGCGAGCTGCTCGAGAATGAAGCCGCGCAGGGCGCGGTAGGGGGCGGGATCCTTCTGGCCCTTCACCAGGCCGTTGAGCAGCTCGAGGGCCTCGCGCACGTCGGCCACCACCTCGACCACCGGCTGATAGTAGCCGTCCACCTCGGCGGGGGTGAAGTCGATGTGGATGACGTGCTTCTTCCGCTCCGGGTTCCAGAACTTGGGCGCGTACTCGACCAGATCGTAGCCCACCGCGATGATCAGATCCGCCTTCTCGAAACCGAACGAGACGTAGTCCCGCGACTGCAGCCCGGCGGTGAGCAGAGCGAGCGGATCGTCGTGGGGCATCGCGCCCTTGGCCATGAAGGTGTTGACCACCGGGATACCGTGGGTGCGCGCCAGCTCGCGCAGCTCCTTGGCCGCGTTGCCGCGAATGACCCCGTTGCCCGCGAAGATGAGGGGAAACGACGCGGCCTCGATCAGGCGGGCCGCCGCTTGCAGGGCCTGGCGGTCCGGGGAGGGCCGCCGCGGGCGCTCGGTCGACAGGGGCTCGCCCTCCGCGGGCTCCTCCGCCACGTCCTCCGGCACCTCGACGTGGCAGGCGCCCGGCTTCTCGGCCTCCGCGATCTTGAAGGCCTTGCGGATGACCTCGGGGATCACCACCGGCATCTCGGCGCGGGTGTTCCACTTGGTGAGCGGGCGCATGTGCTCGACGATGTCGAGATACTGGTGCGATTCCTTGTGGATGCGATCGCGCCCGGCCTGCCCGGTGATGGCCACCAGCGGCGCGTGGTCGAGGTTGGCGTCGGCCACCCCGGTGACCAGGTTGGTGGCTCCCGGCCCGAGGGTGGAGAGGCAGACTCCCGCGCGCCCGGTGAGCCGGCCGTAGGCGTCGGCCATGAAGGCGGCGCCCTGCTCGTGCCGGGTCGGCACGAAGCGCACGCTCGAGTCGGCGAGGGAATCGACGATGTCGAGGATCTCCTCGCCCGGCACCCCGAAGACGTAGCGGACCCCTTCGTTCTCGAGACAGCGCGCGATCAGATCCGACGTTTTCATGGCGTTCCCCCGGCCACCCACTCTACCCCCGCGCCGCTGACGCGGCCAGCCGAGGGGCGGTTGCCCCGTGCCCGATCCGAGTCCAAACTCCCTCCGAGGAGGCCCACCATGAGTATCCAATCCGTGAATCCGGCGACCGGAGACGTCCTCGAGACCCTCGAGGAGACCACCCCCGCCCAGATCGACACCATCCTGGCCCGCGCGCACGCCGCCTTCACCGAGTGGCGCGGCGAGCCCTTCGCCCGGCGCTCGGCCCTCATGCGCGCGGCGGCGCGCGAGCTGCGCGCGCGCAAGGACGAGTACGCGCTCACCATGACCCGGGAGATGGGCAAGCCCATCGTGCAGTCCGAGGCCGAGGTGGAGAAGTGCGCGGTCACCTGCGACTACTACGCGGAGCACGCGGAGGCGTTCCTCGCCGAGCAGCCGCGCGAGACCGACGCCTCCCGCAGCTACGTGCGCTTCGACCCGCTCGGGGTGGTGCTCGCGGTGATGCCGTGGAACTTCCCCTTCTGGCAGGTCTTCCGCTTCGCGGCCCCCGCCCTCATGGCGGGCGACGCGGGGGTGCTCAAGCACGCCTCCAACGTGCCGCGCTGCGCGCTCGCCATCGAGGAGGTGTTCCGGCGCGCCGGCTTCCCGGAGGGGCTCTTCCGGACGGTGCTGGTCGGCTCCGGCGCGGTGAAGGGGCTCATCGCCGACCCGCGGATCGCCGCGGTCACCCTCACCGGCAGCGAGCGCGCGGGGCGCGCGGTCGCGCAGCAGGCCGGTCACGAGATCAAGAAGACGGTGCTCGAGCTGGGCGGCAGCGATCCGTTCATCGTGCTGGCCGACGCGGACCTTGACGTGGCGGCCCGCGCCGCCGCGGAGGGCCGCCTGATCAACAGCGGGCAGAGCTGCATCGCGGCCAAGCGCTTCATCGTGGTGGAGCCGGTGGCGGACCGGTTCCTCGAGCGGTTCAAGAGCGAGCTCGCCGCGCGGCGCATGGGCGATCCCACCGCGCGCGAGACCCAGGTCGGCCCGCAGGCGCGGGTGGACCTGCGCGACGAGCTGCACCACCAGGTCGAGGAGTCGGTGAAGCGCGGCGCGCAGCGACTACTCGGCGGCGAGATTCCCGCCGGCAAGGGAGCCTTCTACCCGCCTACCCTGCTCGCCGCGGTGGATCGCGGCATGCCCGCCTTCGACGAGGAGACCTTCGGTCCGGTCGCGGCGGTGATCCGGGCCAAGGACGAGGCCGACGCGGTGCGCCTCGCCAACGACTCGTCCTTCGGGCTGGGCGCCGCGATCTGGACGAAGGATCGCGCCCGCGCAGAGCGCCTGGCCGCCCAGGTCGAGGCGGGCGCGGTGTTCGTGAACGGGGTGGTGAAGTCCGACCCGCGCCTGCCCTTCGGCGGGATCAAGCGATCCGGCTACGGGCGCGAGCTGTCCGAGTACGGGATCCGTGAGTTCGTCAACGTGAAATCGGTCTGGATCGCCTGAGCGCCCCGCGGGTCGGATCTACCCGGTAGCGTTTACGCGGCGGGGGTCGCGCAACGGCCCCCGCCGCTTTGCGTCTACTCGGCCGAGGTCGGGAACTCGCGGAGCAGCCGGCGGTGGAAGTAGAAGAGCGCGATCACCACCGCCGCCCCCGCCAGCACGTGCCCGGCCAGGAAGACCCACGGGGTCATCGCGTCTCGCACCCACTGCGAGAGTCCGTAGACCATCATCACGAAGGCGGCCGCCAGGCAGCAGCCCAGCATGAAGATCAGCGCGAGCACCCGCTTCTCGCGCTCGGCCAGGGCGAAGAGACCGGAGACCGCGAGCCCGAACAGCACGAAGCCGGCCACGTGCACCGCGGTGTAGCCGAGGACCACCCTCGTGGTGACGGCCGCCTCGCCCGCTCCGCCCGCTTCCCCGCTCAATCCCCCACTCAATCCATAGAAGAGCGCGTTGCCGAGCATCGCGGGCGTGCGGAGCGGCACCCCCTCGGCCACGTCCACCAGCAGGAAGAGCAGCATCGCGACCGCCGCTCCGATGAGCCCCACCGCGACGCCCTGCCGCATGACGTGCTCCGCGCGGCGCCGCGGGGCCCGCCGCGCCGATTGATACGCGATCGCTTCGGTCGTGCTTGACATGGTCACCCTCCGTTTCCCCTTCGGATTGCGCTGCGCGCTCACCACCGGAAACTGCACGTTCCGCACCACTCACGCCCCCGCGTCGCGCGTCCTTCGCGCCGGAAAGAACTACGCGGGCGTCTTTACGGACCGCGGTCCGCGGCGGGCCGGATCGCCCTTGTTCCCCGTGTACTTTGGCGGTGGCACATCGCTTGCTCCCTCACATCGGTGTCGCGCTGATCGCAGCTCCACGACGCGACCGGGGAGGCAACCATGAAAGAGCCACGACAGAAGCCACCGCCGCGCATCGGGCGCAAGGATCTCCAGGATCCCGATCGCGACGTCCGCACGCCACGGGAAGGCGGCGTGGATCGCGAGCCGGACCGCAACGAGCGCAGTGATCGAGACGCGGGAGCGGGACGGCCGGTGCAGCTCGACGAAGAAGGTCGCTCGCGCCGACCCGGAACCGACTCGGCGCGGCCGAGCGAGGAACAGGAGATTCCGAAATGAGGAACGCGACCAGGCTCCCCCTGCTGGTGACCACGATGGCGCTGACCGCGGTCGCCATGGGCGGCTGCATCTACAGCAGCACCGAGAAGGAGCGCGTCGTCCAGTCTCCGGCTCCGCCGACCACGGTGGTGACGCAGGTCCCGTCGGACCGGGTGGTCGCGTACCCCGAGGGTCGCTGGACTCTCTACGGTGACGGAACCACCGCGTCGCCGAACTACTGGGTGTGGGTGCCGGCCGGGGCCACTCCGCCCCCGCCGCCACCTCTGCCGCGGCGGTAACCGGTCCCCCACTGCAGTCAACCCAACCAGACTTCAAGGAGGAAGCACCCATGCGGTACGGAAAGATGATGGCGGTCACGGTTCTTGGCGCGTTCGCGGTGGCGTCGCCGTTCGCGGCGCAGGCCCAGACGACCAAGGACAAGGTCGAGAACAAGATGGAGCAGGCGAAGGACACCGCGAAGAGCACCACCCAGGACGCGAAGGTCGCGGTGAGCGATAGCTGGATCACCTCCAAGACCAAGATCGCCCTCTTCGCGGACGAGCGCGTGAAGGGCACCCAGGTCAGCGTCGACACCAAGGGCGGCGTCGTGCACCTGCGCGGCAAGGTCGACAGCGCCGACGCCAAGACCGCCGCGGCCGACATCGCTTCCGGCATCGAGGGCGCGAAGTCGGTGAAGAACGACCTCCAGGTGGTGGCGCCCGCGGCCCGCAAGGCGGTCGACGCCAACGACAAGGACATCGCCAAGGCGGTGGAAGGGCGCATGACCCGTGACGCTCAGCTGAAGAAGGTGGACGTGCGCGCCGACGGCGGCGTGGTCACCCTGACCGGCGAGGTTGCCAGCATCACTGCGTCGGCCAAGGCCTCCGAGCAGGCCCGCATGGTCTCGGGCGTGAAGTCGGTCAAGAACGAGCTGACGGTTCGCTCGGCCAACAAGTAACCCATTCCATGAACGCGCGGGCGAGGAGGCTATCTCATGGCCGGTGAGTTCGTGACCGACGTCAAGGAGATCCGCCGCCGCGCCCGCGCGCCCATGGAGCAGGGCCTCATCGAGCGGCTGTCCGAGCCGAAGAAGAGGGAGAAGCGGTGATGGCGAAGCGTCGAGCCCCCAAGAAGGGCCACGCCAAGATCAGCAAGGTGATGCGCGAGTACAAGCGGCGGACGCTGCGCTCCGGCTCCGGCGGAAAGGTGCGGAAGCGGAAGCAGGCCGTCGCCATCGCGCTGAGCGAAGCCCGCCGGTCGGGAGCCCGTATCCCGAAGCGGCGGAGATCCCGGGCCCGCTGAGGCGGCCGGGAAGGCCGGCGCGAGAGCGCCGGAAGAAAGGAGTACCCACGATGGGCACCATGGAGAAGGGACGCGAGGGCCAGGGTCAGCCTGGTCAGGGTCAGCCGGGGCAGCGCCAGCCCGGTCAGACGCAGCCTGGTCAGGGCCAGCCCGGCCACGACAAGGACAAGGACAAGGATCGGCAGGGCCAGCAGCAGCAGGAGCCCGGCCGCAACCCGCAGCAGGGCGGCCACAACCGCTAGGACTTCCCGGGCCGGTGGCGGGGCGACCCGCCACCGGTCGAAGCCCACGCCAATGACCATGCTCACTCGGGGCACGAAGGGGGGGACGCGCAGTGGGAATCATCCTGATCGTCATTCTGGTTCTCATCTTGGTGGGGTCCTTGCCAACCTGGCCGTACAGCTCGGGCTGGGGGCCCTATCCGAGCGGGGGCGCCGGTCTGATCCTGCTAGTTCTCATCATCCTGCTCCTTACCGGACGGCTTTGAGCACCTACGCGCACGTCGGGCGGGCGGTGACGGCGGCGGTGCTCGCCACCGCGGGCGTGGCCCTGATCATGGGGCTGCTGTCCCGCCGCCGTCCCGCCCCGATGCCGGTGGTGCGCTGCCCGATTCACGGCATCGCCTACGACACCGAGCTCGAGATGTGCCCGGAGTGCGCCAAGACCCAGGCGACCGCGCCGAGCTCACCCGTGACCCAACCCCTAGAGACGCGAGGAGGTGCGTGATGAAAGGGACACCGACCCTGTATTGCGTGACCTGCGACACCTTCCGGGCGGTCGAGGACTGGCACGAGCGCGGTGAGGCGCTGGTGATCCAGCTCGAGCCCTGCGGCCACGAGCTCCATCGGAGCGCGGCGGTCGAGTGGTCCATTCCGAAGGCCGCGTAGCCGCGGCGGGCGAAGGAGGACGCGATGTCGAGTCGATTCATTCTCGGAGCGATCGTCGGGGGTATCGCGGTGTACGTGTGGGGCGACGAGATCCGTCGCTTCGCGGAATCCCGGAGCCGGAACGCGCGGCTCGCGGCGGCGGACACCTTGCAGGCCGTCCAGTCCACCGCCGAGGGCATGTTCGATTCGGCCAAGGACCAGGTGACCTCGACCCTGCAGGCCGGCCAGGACGCCATCCGTCCCGTCCGCCTCACCCAGGACCGGCGATGAGCGCGCGGGCGCTCGTCGGCGCCGGCCTCCTCGCGGCCGCGCTGCTCGACGGCTGCGCGATCGAGACCGCCTCGACGACGCCCGGCGCGAGCCGGACCGAGTCGTCGACGCCCGCGGCCAAGGCGCCGACCCCGTCCCCGCCGACCGCGTCGCAGAAAACGGTCGACCCGGCCCAGGTCGAGCGGCTGAAGAAGGCCATGATCCCCCTGCTCGCGGTGATGGACAAGCCGCTGTCGCCGGGTCAGGTCAAGGTGGGCATCGTCGATGACCCGTCGATCAACGCGGCCAACGCGGGGAACGGGGAGTTCCTCGTCACCACCGGGCTCCTCGCGAAGGCCAACGACGACCAGCTCCTGGCGGTGATGGCCCACGAGATCGCGCACCAGGACCTCGGGCACGTGGCCAAGGCCCAGGCCCTCGGCACCGGCATCGGGATCGGCGCGGTCATCCTGGACCAGATCATTCCCGGCGCGGGCCGGGTGGCCCCGATCGCGGGAGCGCTGATCCAGAGCAAGTACAGCCGCAGCGAGGAGTACCAGGCTGACCGCCACGGGGTCGAGCTGCTCCAGCGGGTCGGGCGCAACAAGGACGTGATGATCAATACCCTCACCTGGCTGATGAGCACCTCGGGGGACAGCGGCGGCGGCTTCCTCAGCACCCATCCCGCCACCGGAGAGCGCATCCAAGAGCTGCGCCGGCTGTGAGGCCGGCGCGTTATCGGGTGATCCTCCCCCTGGTCGCGGCCTTCCTGCTCACCCAGGGAGGCTGCGGGCACGTTCAGCCCCATCTCGAGGTCCCCGATCTGCGAATCGCCGAGCCCTCGTTCCGCGCCACCCTGGTCGGCTACGCGGGCGGCGTGGTCGTCGGGGGCAACCGGATCGACGTCCTGCTGAACGGTGACGAGATCTTCCCGGCCAAGCTCGAGATGATCCGAGCCGCCCGCAAGACCATCACCTACGCCCAGTACGTGTTCGAGGAGGGCGCGCCCGCGGCCGACACTGCGCAGGCCTTGGCCGAGCGCTGCCGCGCCGGGGTGAAGGTCCACGTGCTCGTCGACGCGGTCGGCTCGCTCATGATGCCGTCGCAGTACCGCGACTGGCTGACCGAGGCCGGGTGCGAGCTGGTCTACTATCGCCCCTTGAGCCCGTGGGCGATGGACCGCGTCAACAACCGCAATCACCGGCGCATCCTGGTGGTGGACGGGCGCGCCGGGGTCACCGGCGGGTCCGGCACGAGCGGGAAGTGGAGCGGCAACGGCCGGCAGGAAGGCCAGTGGCGCGACACCGACATTCGGTTGGAGGGGCCCGTGGTCGCCCAGCTGCAAGGGGCGTTCGCGGAGAACTGGCTCGAGGCGACCGGGGTCGCCCTCGGCGGCCCCGACTACTTCCCCTCGCCCATCGAGGCCAAGGGCCAGGTGGAATCGCAGATCGTGCGCAGCTCGCCCGCGGGCGGCAGCGTGGCGATGTACACCATGTTCCTGCTCGCCATCGCCTCGGCCCGGCGGTCGATCTACATCACCAATCCCTACTTCGTGCCGGACGACAAGATGCTCAGCACCCTGCTCCAGGCCCGTCAACGGGGCGTCCGCGTGGTCCTCCTGCTCCCCGGCGCGACCGACCACAACCTCGTCCGACAGGCGAGCCGCTCCGAGCTGGGGCGCCTGCTGCAAGCGGGAATCAAGGTCTACGAGTACCGGGCCGCCCTGCTCCACGCCAAGACCATGGTGATCGACTCGATCTGGGCGACGGTGGGGAGCACCAATCTCGATCGCCGGTCCTTCGAGCTGAACGAGGAGCTGAACCTGGTCGTCTACAACCCCGACATCGCGCGGCGGCTCGAGGGCGTGTTCGAGGCGGACCTGCGGGGCTCGCGCGAGGTCACCTACGAGGCGTGGAAGAATCGCGGGATCGTGAGCCGCTTCCTGGAGGCGCTGTCCCTGCCCTTCCGCGATCAGATGTGACGCGCCGGCTCGCCCTCGTCCTCGCGCTCCTCGCGGCCGCGGTGGCGGGGGGCGGCTTCCCGGGGGCGGGCCCGTCGCCCTCCCGCGCGCAGATGGCCGGCTCGCGGACGGTGGACGGCTTCGCCCCCGCCGAGCACGCGGGCAGCGCGTACAAGAACGTCGACCCGGAGTACCGCCGCGCGTCCTACTGGGCCCGCCTCCACTCCCTCGTGACCGGCGGCACCTGGCTCGTCTCGGAGCACCGGGTGGCCGCGCTGCCCGCGGGCACGCCCGACTGGCCGACCCTGCGCGGGCGCTCGCACGCCGCGACCGTCACCTGGATCGGCCACTCCACCGTGCTGGTCCAGCTCGACGGGGTGACGTTCCTCACCGATCCCAACTGGAACGACCGCAGCGGACCGTTCAGCGGGTTCATCGGCGTGCGCCGCTACACGCCGCCCGGCATCCCGCTCGAGGCGCTGCCCCGCATCGACTTCGTCCTGATCTCGCACGACCACTACGACCATCTCGACGAGCCGACGGTGCGGCGCCTCGCCCGGAAGTTCGACCCGCAGTTCATCGTGCCGAAGGGCATCAAGGACTGGCTCGCCGATCGCGGGATCACCAACGCCATCGAGCTCGACTGGGGCGAGTCGGTGGTGGTGAAGGGGCTCACCGTGGTCTGCACCCCGGCCCAGCACGGGAGCGGGCGCACCCTGGTCGACCAGGGACGACGGCTCTGGTCCTCGTGGGCGGTGCTCGGGTCGAAGCACTTCTACTTCGGGGGCGACACCGGCTACTACCGCCACTTCCAGCAGATCGGCGACGCGCTCGGGCCCTTCGATCTCGCCGCGCTGCCGATCGGCTCCTACACGCCGCGGGAGATCGCCAAGCCGGTCCACATGTCGCCCGAGGAGGCGGTGCAGGCCGCCCTCGACCTGCGGGCCGCCCACTTCGTCGGGGTGCACTGGGGGACCTTCGCGCTCGCCCGGGAGCCCTACGACGAGCCGTCCCAGCGCCTCGCCGGCGAGATCGAGCGACGCCAGCTCGACCCGGCGACGGCCTGGATCCTCAAGCCGGGGGAGACCAGGCGCTGGTAGCCTTCCCCGGCGCCCCGTGCTAGAGCCAGTAGTACGGGAAGCGGTAGTAGTCGTGCAGGCGCGTCTCGTAGTCGCGATCGAAGCCGGCGTCGGGTCGGTACTCGGGCGCCTCCTTGATCCGCTTCTTCTCGATGTTCATCACCACCGTCTCCTTCTCGGGGGAGACGCCGCTGATCCACGCGGTGGAGAGCACGACCTTCTTGCCGGGCAGCCAGTTGCCGGTATCGATGACGAGGTAGCGGAGCCTCATCTCCTGGTCGTCGACGATCAGGTCGCTGACCCCGCCGATCTCTCCGTCGGTGGCCAGGATCTTGTAGTTGAGGATGTTCTTGACCGGTCGCAGCATGGCGCATCTCCTTTCCGGGTTGGTTCCTCCCTCGGAAAAGGGAGCAACTTCCATGCCCCGCGAAGGCGGCGAGCAACGCGCTCCGCACGTCGCGTTGCGCCGCGTCCCGGGCGGACGGAAGCGAGCGCGCAGAACGAACTACCCGGTAGTATCGATGACCTGCCGCACTCCCCCCGCGTCGGACGTCTCCTGGTGGCGCCCGCCGCCGTACTCACCGATGACGCGGCGCCAGAAGCGAATCGCGGGCGCGTTGCGGGCCAGCTCGCTGATCTCCCACTTGCCGCGAAACCGCTCGAACAGCGCGACGACCGCCCGGCGACCGATGCCGCGCCCGCGGTGCCGGCGCAGGACGAAGAACTCCGACATGCGGAAGTCCATGCCCGGCGTCATGTGCGGGGACGGCGCCTGGTTCACGAGGGCGAAGCCCACCCGACGGCCGTCGTCGACGATGATCAAGGGGTGGTCTCCGTCCTCCTCGAGCCAGCCGGCCCGGTAGTCGGGCATCCAGATCCCCCGATCGTCCAGGGTGTAGAAGGCGTCGTCGAACTCGGAGAGATCGTGCAGGTAGAGCGGGTAGACGTTGGTGAGCCACTCCCGATCGGCCGGCGCCCGCCGCGCGTCGCGGAGCTCGAGACTCATCGCTCAGCCGGAACCCGAAGCGCGGCGCCGCGCCCTCGCGAGACCGCCGCGCGCCTAGCGCGACGAGGGCGGCGAGTCGTCGACGTCCCGCGCGCCCACGGTGCGGGCGCGGTACTCGGCGGGGACGTCGCGGCCCGCGTCCACGAAGGCGCGGCGCACCGCCTCGACGTTCGGGCTGAAGATCGTCTTGCGGTTACCGCGCGCCCAGTCGTTGGAGTCCCGGATGGTGCCGAGCGAGCCCTGGAAGCGCGGCATCACGTAGCGGGCGAAGAGCTCGTAGCTCTTCAAGGTCTGCTCGCGGTTGGCCCACTCGTGCGCGCGGAAGAGGAGGCCGCCGAAGCCGCCCGCGCTCAGCTCCTGCAGGCGCTCGATCCCGCGGATGACGGTGTCGGGGGTGCCGACCAGGGTGGTGCCCATCTTCACCCCGTCGCGCAGCGGATCGTCGGCGCGGCCCGGGGGGCGGCCGAGCGTGTCCTCGAAGTAGGTCACCGTCTCGTGCCGCTCGCCGCGCCCCACTTCCTGGAGCGCCTTCTCGTCGTCGTCGGAGACGTGCACGTTGACGACCAGCCGCCACTTCTTCCGGTCCATGGTCTTGCCGTGCTTGGCCGCGGTCTCCTCGGCGATCTTCCACTGGTTGGAGAGCGCCTCGGGCCCGCCGGGCAGGCCGGCGCCGAGCGAAAGCACCCCGATGCCGTGCTTGCCCGCGGTCATCACCCCCGCGGGGGTGATCGTGCTCGCCGCCGCGATCGGGAAGTGCGGATCGGTGTAGGGCGCGAGGTGCAGTCGCGCCTCGCGCAGCTCGAACCAGTCGGTCTTCATCGTGACCGGCTCCTCGCACCGGAGGAGCTGCATGATCGCGTCGAGCGACTCGTCCATCCGCGCGCGCTGGGTGACCGGCTCGATGCCCATCATGTAGGCGTCGGAGACGAGCGCGCCCGGCCCGATGCCGAGCATGGCGCGGCCGCGCGTCATGTGGTCGAGCTGCACGAAGCGCTGGGCGACCATCAGCGGGTGGTGGTACGGCAAGCTCGTGACCCCGGAGCCCAGCATGATGTGGCGCGTGCGCTCGGCCGCGGCGGCGATGAAGACCTCGGGAGAGGCGATCAGCTCCCAGCCCGCGGAGTGGTGCTCGCCGATCCAGACCTCGTCGTAGCCGAGGTAGTCCATCCACTCGATCAGCTCCATGTCGCGGTTCATCGCGAGCGTGGGGTTCTCGCCGACCTTGTGGAACGGAGCCAGGAAGATGCCGAACTTCATGCCCTTGTGAGCCAATGCCGCCTCCGTGGCCAGGGGATGCGCGTCGAGGTACCGCCAAATGTAGCACGCCTTGAGTCGGGCCCGCACCGGTGCTAGAAGAGGCGCATGGACTTCACCTACACGCCGGAGCAGGAGCAGTTCCGTGCCGAGATCCGCCGGTGGCTCGCCGACAACCTCACCGACGACCTGCGCATCGAGGACCCGACCGACGAGCGGGTGGCGCCGGACCGGGAGACGTTCGAGCGCCGGCGCGACTGGCAGCGGCGGATGTTCGCGGCGGGCTGGGTCGGCATCTCGTGGCCGACGGCGTACGGCGGCCGCGGGGCGACCCTGATGGAGCAGGTCATCTACGACGAGGAGTGCTTCCGGGCGCGCGCCCCGGTGCTGCCCGGCTACTCCGGCATCGGGATGGCGGGTCCCACCATCATCGAGTGGGGCACCGAGGCGCAGAAGCAGCGCTACCTGCCGCGCATCCTGGGCGGCGACGACATCTGGTGCCAGGGCTACTCCGAGCCGGGCGCGGGCTCGGACCTCGCGGGCCTGCGCACCCGCGCCGAGGACCGCGGCGACCACTTCGTGGTGAACGGGCAGAAGGTGTGGACCTCGGGGGCGCAGTTCGCGGACTGGATCTACCTGCTGGTGCGCACCGATCCCGCCGCGCCCAAGCATCGCGGCATCAGCTACCTGCTCGTCGACATGAAGACGCCGGGGATCACGGTGCGCCCGCTCGTCCTGCTGAACGGCCACCGCCACTTCAACGAAGTCTTCTTCGTCGACGTGGAGGTACCCAAGGCCAACCTGATCGGCCGGCAGAACGAGGGCTGGAAGCCGGCGATGACCACCCTCATGTACGAGCGCAAGGGCGGCGGCGGGCGCGGCCACGAGGAGCAGCTCGCGCGCCTGCGCGCGCTCGCGATGACGGTGCCGCTCGACGGGCGGCCCGCGTGGGAGCATGCCGTGATCCGCCAGCGCTTCGCGCAGCTCGTGATCGAGGCGCAGTGCCAGCGCTATACCCGCATGCGCAACCTCACCCGCCAGCTCCGCGGCGAGCCGCCGGGGCCCGAGGGCTCGATCCTCAAGCTCTTCGGCTCGGAGCTGGGCGTGCGCATCGCCGACTTCGCGGGCGAGCTGCTCGGCCCCCACGCCCTCGTCAACCGCCCGAGCGAGCAGGTGCCCGACGGCCCGCGCTGGTACAACCGGGTGCTGAGCGCGCGGCAGTACACCATCGCGGGCGGCACCAGCGAGATCCAGCGCAACATCATCGGCGAGCGCGTGCTGGGACTACCAAAGGACTGAACCATGCCCGACGCCAATCGAGAGCAGCAGGCCGAAGCCCTGATCGCCAAGATGAAGGCGGCGCGCGGGTACATGTACCCCGAGTGGGAGTTCGCGGCCCGCCAGGATCCCGAGTTCGTCGAGGCCTACAACCGGCTCTACGAGCTCTCGCTGGGCGAGGGCCAGCACGTCTCGGCCAAGGTGCGCGAGTTCGTGGCCATCGCGCTCCTCTGCTTCCGGGGCGGGGAGCGGGCGGGCCTGGTCGCCCACATGCGCCGGGCGATCCAGTTCGGCGCGACCCCCGCCGAGCTGTTCGAGGTGCTGGAGGCCTGCGTGGTGCCGGGCGGGGCGCCCACCTTCCACCGCGGGCTCGGGGCCCTGATGGAGGTGGTGGGCCCCGCGGGGCGTCCGGCGGCCGTTTAGCCGCGTCAGGCCAGCGCGCGCCCGCGCGGGGTGAGCGCGGCGAGCACGATCGCGATTACCAGGAGCGCCGGCACGTCGCCCCACAGATGGCCGCGCTCCGCCGGATCGGTCAGGGCCTGCGCGGCCATGATGACGGCGTGCACGACGCTCGACCACACCGTGAACCAGATCAGGCTGCGGTTCGCCAGCGGGTCGCGGGAGGCCATCAGCAGGAACACGCCGAGGGTCGCGTAGAGACCGAGGATCATCATGAGGTAGTGGGAATGCCCGCTCCCCCACGTCCAGCCCGACGGCCAGATCAGGCTCAGCGGGTAGATGCCGACGATGAAGACGACGCCGATCACGGCCAGCACGATGCCGAGCATGTGTGATCCTCCTCGGGGAACGGAACCCGATCCCGGGCCACGCGCCGGCCGCTCCGGGGCGGTCGCGCGGGGCCGACCCTAGCCCCCGGACCGGGCCCCGGTCAACCCGAAAAGCGCCCCGGATACCTTGACAGGACGGGCGGCCGGGCCTAGAGTGCCGCACACGCCAGACCGGCACATTCTCGGAGGCACGCATGCGGCTAGTGCCTGGAGTCGATCGGTCCTGTCCGTGCGCCGCAGGTCGCGCGCGTCCGCCTGGTTCTGCTCCGCGAGCAATGAACTCGCCCTCATCCCGCCCGCTCCCAACGGAGGACGTCCCATGAGCACTCGACGAGAGTTCCTCACCACCGCCCTGGCCGGGGGCGCGGCCGCGCTGGCTCCCCGGCGCGTGGGCGCCGCGCCGAAGTCGATGACCGTCGTCCACGAAAGCTCGTTCATCAAGGGCTTCGACGACTTCTTCGTCAAGACCCTCTCCCCCGAGTACGAGAAGCTCACCGG
>DASZJM010000782.1:0-8413 GCA_035948165.1 Candidatus Methylomirabilota bacterium | reverse complement strand
GACGACGCCGCGTTCGGCGGAGAGCCGCAGGTCGCGCGCCGGGTTCTCGCGGATACGCGGGGCGGGGTTGCGGCGCTGGCGGCCGGCGGGCTCACGCCCGGGGCGCGCCAGTCCGGGCCCGATCGCGACCTCCGGACCCTGCTGCAGGGCTTCGGAGCTCTCGGCGACGATCTCCGCTATGCCGGTTCCGCCCGGGCCGGCTTCGCGGAGCCCCCGGGACTGACTCCGGCGCAGCCCGGCCGTCGCTACCCGGCGCTCCCGCTCGCGGAGATCGCCCGGGCCGCCTCGTGGCCAGTCGTGACGGCCTCCGCCGAGACGTGGGATCAGGCGGGCACCATGCTGCAGCCGGTTGGCGGGATGGACGCGATCGCCCGCGCCTTCGCGCGGGCGCTCGGGAGCACGATCCGCTACCAGGCGGAAGTGGTGGGCATCCGTCGGGTCGGCGAGCGCGCCCGGGTGTCGTGGCGGGACCGGAAGCAGGGCTCGGGCCACGTCCTCGACGCGGACTTCGTCATCTGCACCATTCCGCTGCCGGTGCTCAAGGACATCGAGTCCGACTTCCCGAGCCCCGTCAAACGGGCCATCGAGGCGGGCGCCCTCGCCTACATCCCGGCGGTCAAGGTGGCGTTCCAGGCGAATCGACGCTGGTGGGAGACCGACCAGGAGATCTACGGGGGCATCAGCTGGACCAGCCGCGACATCACCCAGATCTGGTATCCCTCGGCGGGGCTCAACGGTGACAAGGGAATCCTGCTCGGCGCCTACATCTGGACCACGTCCATCGGCAGGCGGTTCGCGGCCATGAGCCCCACGCGGCGACTCGCGGCCGCCATCGCCGACGGCGAGCGACTACACCCGGGCTACGCGGGCCTGGTGGACAAGGGCGTGTCCGTCGCCTGGTCGAAGATCCCGTTCACGGGCGGCGGGTGGGTGGACTGGGGCGACCCGGCCTGGCGGGCCGCCTATCCCGCGCTGATGAATGGCCACGGCCCGGTGCACTTCGCGGGAGAGCACATGAGCTACCTGAACAGCTGGCAGGAGGGCGCGGTGCGCTCCGCGCACGCGGTCGTCGAGCGAATCGTCGCGCGGGGGCGCAGCCGGGCCCGCTGAACGCGGATCCGCCGCGCCTCAGCTCGCGGCCTGGGCCGGGCCCTTTCCGGCCGGCACCGGCATGGTGGCCGGCGCCTCCCGCATCCCGACCGGCCGCCTCACGACGGCGGACCGAGCGGCCGCCAGCACCGCGGCCAGCGCCTGCCGCCCATCCTGAAGAGTCGACTCCATCGGTGTTCCGGTCCGGATGCTCTGCGCGAACTGCCGCCACTGATCGCAATACGAGACCCGATAGTCCCCAGCCCGGTGCATGCGCGGCAGGGCGCGGGGCAGCTCCTTCAAGAAGTGGCCCATGCGTCCGAGCCGGGCCGGCACGCTGCTCGGCATCATCTCGGTCGGATAGTACTCGAGGCCCTCGAAGCGGATCAGAGACACCCGCAGCCGACCCGCCTTGCCGCAGATCTCGAACTCGAGATCGTGGTTCGCGCGCTCGGAGAACACCGCCGACACCAGCACGCCGTTGCTCATGTGCCCGGAGACGACCGCCGCCTCGTCCTCCCACCGGCCGTCGACGGTCGTCGCGAAGAGCTCCGCAATCTCGGCGCCGAGCAGGTGGCGCCACAGGTCGAAGTGGTCGCTCGCGACCTCGACGAGGGCCCCGCCGCCGAGCACACGATGGCGGCGCCACTCCGGCAGCGTATCGTCGGCGCGGGGGCTGTTCCAGGTCGCGCGGATGGTCTGGATCGTCCCCAGATCCCCGCGGTCGACGATCTCCTTGGCCTGGCGGACGAGACGGTGCCAGCGCATGTGGAACCCGACCGTCACCTGCCGCCCGGAGGCGCGGGCCTTCGCGATCAGCCGATCGCAGTCGGGGAGGGAAAGGCCGACCGGTGCCTCGATCCACACGTGCTTGTCTGCCTCGAGCGCGGCGAGCGCCGCCGCGACCTGCAGCCGGGGCGGCAGGCACACCGCGACGACGTCGATCTCGCGGTCGGCGAGGAGCGAGGCGGCGTCTCGATGCACGCGGCGGATCCCGTACCGAGCCTCGACCGACCGGAGCCGCTCGGGATCGACGTCGGCCACCGCCACGACCTCGAGCTCCCGCACCTCGCGGACCGCGGGCAGATGCTTTTCGGCCCCGACCTCGCCACATCCGATGAAGCCAACCCTGAGGGGACGGTCCATTCCCCTACCTTAGGGGGCGTCGAATTTTTTCGGGCCGATTATTTGCGCTAGAGCCCGGACTCCCGCCACTCGGGGGCGGGCTCCGGCGGATCGCACCCGAGGCCGGCCGCCTTCACGCCCTCGATGGCACAGTACTCGTCGCGATCGGACGTGTCGCCGCTGATGCCGACCGCCCCGATGGCCCGGCCGTCGCGGTCCAGGATGAGGACGCCGCCCGGCACCGGGATAAACTGCCCCTGCGAGGCGGTGGCCACCGCGCTCTGGAACGCAGGGCGGTTCTGCAGCCGGTCCCGGATCGTGCGGGACGGGATGCCCATCCCGAGCGCCCCGCGGGCCTTGCCCTGGGCGATCCGCACCCGGAGAGTGCCGCACCCGTCGTCGCGCTGGAGCGTCACGAGCTGCCCGCCGCCGTCGACGACCACGACGGCGAGCGGGAGCATCTTCTCGCGGCGGCCGGCCGCGATGGCGCGGGTGGCGATGGTGGTGGCCTGCTCCAGGGTGAGGGTCGAGACGACGTGGCGAAGGGCCATGGGGATCGCTCCTTTCTCGGTGGACGGCCCGCGCTACCGCGCGGGCTCGCTGGCCGCGCGGCGACTCTCCTCGCGGATCAGGCCGAGCACCTCGCGCTTGAGCTCGTTGAAGCGCGCCGAGGTGGTGGCCTCGAGGGTCCGGGGACGCGGCAGGTCCACCGTCAGCCGCGTCTTGATGCGCCCGGGCCGCGCGGTCATGACGCAGACGGTGTCGGCGAGGAGGAGCGCCTCCTCCACGTCGTGGGTGATGAACAGGACCGCCTGCTGGCGCCGCTCCCACACCGAGAGCAGCAGCTCCTGCATGACCGAGCGGGTCTGGGCATCGAGGCTCCCGAACGGCTCGTCCATCAGTAGGACCTCGGGCTCCATCACCAGCACGCGCGCGATCCCGACGCGCTGCTTCATGCCGCCGGACAGCTCGGCCGGATAGTGGCGCTCGAACCCGCGCAGGCCCACCTGCTCGAGCAGGGCGTCGACCCGGGGGCCGTAGTCGGCGGCGGCCACCCCGCCGGTCTTGGGACCGAAGGTGATGTTGTCGAGCACGGTGTACCAGGGGAAGAGCGCCGCCTCCTGGAATACCACGCCGCGGCGGGGATCGGGACGGCTGACGCGGCCGCCGCGGAAGAGCACCTCGCCGCGGGTGGGCGTGTCGAAGCCCGCGACCATGTTCAGCAGCGTGGACTTGCCACAGCCCGACGGCCCGAGGACGGCGGTGAACTCCTGGGGCCCGATGGCGAGGTCGATGCCCTCGAGCGCGACGAGCCGGCCGACCCGCCCGCTGAACTCCTTGAAGACGCCCCGCAGGTCGACCACCGGCTCAGGCATGCCGCTCGAGCGTGCGCCAGCGCAGCACCACCTGGGAGGCGCGCAGGATGATCTGATCGGAGACGAAACCCAGGAGGCCCACCGAGAACATGGTGGCCACGCAGATGTCCATCCGGCCGACGTAGTACGCGTCCCAGAGCACGTAGCCGAGACCGGACTTGACCGCGATCATCTCCGCCACGATGACCGCGGTCCACGCCACCCCGATGCCGAGCCGCAGCCCGGTGAAGATGGACGGCAGGGCCGACGGCAGCACGACCTTCAGGAGGACGGTCCGCTCCCCCGCCCCCAGCATGCGCGCCGCCCGCAGGAGCAGGAGGTTCGTGTCGCGCACCCCGTGGGAGGTGTTGACCGCGATGGGGTAGAAGGCGCCGAGGCCGATCAGGAACAGCGCGCTCGCGTCGTAGATGCCGAAGACCGCGATGGCGAACGGCAGCCACGCGGTGATGGGGATCGGCCGGAAGAGCTGGATCGAGGGATCGACCACGCGGGCCACCAGCCGGTTCCAGCCCACGAAGATCCCGAGGGGGATGGCCACCGCCGCGGCGAGCAGGAACCCTTCCAGGACCCGGCGGCCCGAGTAGAGCACGTTGGCCACCCAGGTGCCCGAGTAGGGCGAGAGCGACCGGGTCGGCGCGCCGAAGATCCACCGGCGCCACGACTCGAGCACCTGCGCGGGCGCGGGGATGATCCCCTCGGCGACCCAGCGCTGCTCGACCGCGAGGTACCAGACCCCGAGAAGCAGGACCGGCAGGATCAGGAAGAGGGGGACGCGCCGGCCGCCCACGCCCGACCGCGCCCCGCTACTTGTTCTGCCCGAGGTCGGCCGCGCTGCGCCCGGTGGCGCGCGCGAGAAACTCGTAGGTGTGATACTGCGCCACCTCGCCCGAGACGTCGCGGGCAATGACCCCGTTGTCGAACAGGAACTTCGCGATGCCCTTGATCGATTCGAGCGGCAGCGCCACGTCGAAGCGGGTGTAGCGGATCGCCTCCGCGGTGACCGCCTCCGGCAGCCCGGCCTTCTCGGCGTAGATCTTGGCGAAGCGCTGCGGATCGGCCTGGGCGATCTTCACCACGTCCACATAGGCGGAGACGAGCCGCTGCGCGGCCTCGCGCTGCTTGTCCATGAAGCCGCGGTTCAGCGCCAGGATCGCGATGAGCCCGCCCACCGTCTTCGTGGCGTTGTGGGTGATGGTCGGGTACTGGGCCCAGCCCTCCGTGATGCCCTGGGCGCAGAACGGATGCCAGACCACCGCCAGGTCGATCTCCTTGCCCTGCAGCGACTTCAGGTAGTTGCCGCCGCCCCCCATGATGTTCACGATGCGGAGCTTGCCGTAGTCGAGGCCGTTCTCCTGCACCGCGGCCGCGAACTTGAGCCACGAGATGGAGCCGGCCCCGATCCCGATCCGCTTCGGGGCGATCCCGGCCCAGTCCTTGACGTCCTCGCCCTTGCGGACCAACAGGCAGTCGTTACCGGATCCGACGCCGGCCACTCCGACCATCGACTTCGCGCCCTGGCCCAAGCCCAGGATGATGTCCTGGGGACCGAACGCGGCGATGTCGAGGTCGCCCGCGGCCAGCGCGGTGCGCTCGTCCGCGAAGCGCTGGAAGATGACCTGCTCGACCTGGACGTTGTACTTCGCCGCCTCCTCGGGCAGGAGCCAGAGCGGCGACAGGGCGGGCACGTTCGCCATCCCCTGCTTCACCTTGACCGGGGCGGCCAGCCGCGTCCGCGAGAGGTCCGACTGGGCCGCGGCGGGAGCCGCCGACGCGGCGGCGGAGAGCACGGCGAGCAGTGCGAGCGTCGGGCCGAGGCGGCGGACGATCATTCGTGGGCTCCTTTCGCGAGCACGTTGCGTAGAATGCGCGATGGGAGGAGCCTTAGGCAAGCATGGAAATGAGCATTCTCAAGCGCCTCATCGTGGGCGCCCCCATGCCTCTCGCCCAGGCGCGGCACGAGCGGCTGTCGAAGACCGTGGCCCTCGCGGTCTTCTCCTCCGACGCGATGTCGTCGGTCGCGTACGCGACGGAGGAGATTCTCCTGATCCTGGTCTTAGCCGGCACCGCGGCGGCCCACCTCACGGTGCCGATCGCGCTCGCGATCGCGGGGCTCCTGGTGGTGGTGAGCGTGTCGTACCAGCAGACGATCCACGCCTACCCGAGCGGCGGCGGCTCCTACATCGTGGCCCGCGCCAACCTCGGACCGACCGCCGGCCTGGTGGCGGCGGGCGCGCTACTCATCGACTACGTGCTGACCGTTTCGGTGTCGGTGGCCGCGGGCGTGGCCGCGCTCACCTCCGCGGTGCCGTGGCTCCTCACCCACCGCGTGCTGCTGGGCGTCGTGTTCACCGCGGCCATCGCCTACGCCAACCTGCGCGGGGTTCGAGAGTCCGGGCGCGTCTTCGCGGTCCCGACCTATCTCTTCATCGTCACCTTCAGCGTGCTGGTCGGCACCGGCCTCTTCCGGTGGCTCACCGGCACCCTGCCCGCGGCGGCCGCGGCCTCCGAGGCCGTCGCGGCCACCCAGACCCTGACCTGGTTCCTGGTGCTGCGCGCCTTCGCGTCCGGCTGCACCGCGCTCACCGGCGTGGAGGCGATCTCGAACGGCGTCCCCGCCTTCAAGCACCCCGAGGCCCGCAACGCGGCCATCACCATGGGCTGGATGGCCGCGGTCCTGGGCACGCTCTTCATCGGGGTCTCGGTGCTGGCGTCCGCGCTCGGGATCACGCCGCTCGCCGACGAGACCGTCGTCTCCCAGGTGGCCCGGCGGCTCTTCGGCGACGGGTTCTTCTACTTCCTGATCCAGGGCTCGACCACCCTCATCCTGGTGCTGGCCGCCAACACCTCCTTCGCCGACTTCCCGCGCCTGAACTCGCTGCTCGCCCGCGATCGCTATGCGCCCCGGCAGTTCCGGACCCTGGGCGATCGGCTGGTCTTCTCCAACGGCATCCTGATCCTGGCCGGCCTGGCCGCCGCGCTCATCATCGTCTTCGGCGGCGACACCCACGCCCTGATCCCGCTCTACGCGGTCGGGGTCTTCATCTCGTTCACGCTCTCGCAAGCTGGCATGGTGCGCCACTGGCTCACCGACGGCGGCGCGGGCTGGCGGTGGCGCCTGGGCGTGAACGGGGTCGGCGCGCTCGTGACCGGCGCGGTGACGGTGGTCATCGCGGTGACCAAGTTCACCCACGGGGCGTGGATCGTCGTCCTCCTGATCCCCCTCCTGGTCCTGGGGTTCCGCGCGATCTACCGGCACTACGACACGGTGGCCCACGAGCTCTCCCTCGAGCACCTCGTCGAGGAGCCGCCGGTGAACAACACGGTGCTGGTCCTCGTGGGCGATCTCCACATGGGCGTGGTCAAGGCCCTGCGCTACGCCCAGTCGCTCTCCCCGAGCCCGAAGGCGGTCTACGTGGAGCTCGACCCGAGCGCGACCGCCCGCCTCGAGGAGCGCTGGTCGAAGGGCGGCTGCGGGGTGCCGATGGTGGTGCTCGCCTCACCGTATCGCTCGATGCTCCGCCCGCTCCTCGACTACATCGGACGGATCCGGGAGCGCGACGCGAACTCGGTGGTGACCATCGTCATCCCCGAGTTCGTGCCCCGGCGATGGTGGCAGCACCTGCTGCACAACCAGACCGCGCTCCTGGTAAAGGGCGCCCTCCTGTTTCGCCGGGGCGTCGTGGTGGTCGACGTGCCCTTCCATCTCCATAGCTGATGGGCACAGCTGACGGGGCACCGCCGACGGGGCTACCGCCTCGCCTTCTTCTGCAACTCCGCGCGGAGCGCCTCCTCGCGCGCGGCGGCCTCGGGCGGCAGGACGTCCGCGGGGAAGTCGGAGGCCTCGAAGACCTGGCGTACCTCGACGACCTCCCCGTTCGTGAAGGGAACGCGCGAGGCCCATTCCAGCGCCTCCGCCCGCGACGCCACCTGGATCATCCAGAAGCCGGCCAGCAGCTCCTTCGTCTCCGCGAAGGGCCCGTCGGTCACGAGACGCTTGCGGCCGGTGTACGTGACGCGAGCGCCCTTCGAGCTCGGGTGGAGCCCCTCGCCGGCCAGCAGCACCCCCGCCTTCGCCATCGTCTCGTTGAACTCCCCCATCTCGGCGACGAGCCCGCCGCTGGGCATCACGCCCGCCTCCGACTCCTGGCTCGCCTTCACCAGCATCATGAATCGCATTGGAAGATCTCCTTTGTGGCTTGATCTCAGTCGTCGATGGCCTGGTAGGCCTGTGTCCAGAAGTCGTGATAGACGTCCGGGCCCTGTGGGGAGGTCCACATACGCTGGGTCATCAGGATCCCGACCAGGTCTTCCGTCGGATCCGACGACCATGAGGTGCCGAGACCTCCGTCCCACCCGAATCGCCCGGGCACCGCGGCCACGCCGTCGCGCCGGGTGATCACGGACATCCCGAAGCCCCACCCGCGGCTGTCCCAGAAGCCGGGCACGAAGCCGGAGAGCGCCTTCTGCTCGGGCGTCAGCTGATCGGTGGTCATGGCCTCGACCGACAGGCGCGACAGGATGCGCTCCGCACCGTGGCGGCCGCGGTGCAACAACATCCGGCCGAAGGCCAGGTAGTCGTCGACGGTCGACACCAGCCCGCCGGCGGCAGAGGGAAACGCGGGCGGGCGGCTCCACTCACCGCCCTCGGCCGGGTCGTAGACCTCCATCGCCCCGCTCTTCGGGCTGCTCCAGTAGCTGGTGGCGAGGCGCCCGATCTTGCCCGCGGGCACGCTGAAGGCGGTGTCCTTCATCCCCAGCGGCTCGAAGAGGCGCTCGCGCAGGAAGATCTCGAACGGCTGTCCCGCCGCGCGCGCGATCAGCAC
>DASZJM010000781.1:0-2567 GCA_035948165.1 Candidatus Methylomirabilota bacterium | reverse complement strand
TGAAGGTCCGACTCACTGCGGGATCGCTTGCGTTTTTCCTTGGGGCGGCAATGCTCTTGCTGCTTTCAGTTACTCTGTCGGCTTCGACTTCCCGCCAGACTTCTCGTACGCCTCGACGGCGCGCTTGAGATCACGGTACTCCGA
The DNA here is from genome assembly GCA_035948165.1 of Candidatus Methylomirabilota bacterium. Lineage (GTDB taxonomy): Bacteria > Methylomirabilota > Methylomirabilia > Rokubacteriales > CSP1-6 > CAMLFJ01. Next base: position 2,423 of record DASZJM010000781.1, on the reverse strand, counting down.
GCACGTGATGAAGCAGAGCGAGTCGAGCGTCTTCAGGTGCTCCTTGGCGTGGGGCAGGTCGCCGAGCATCAGGTACGCCTCGCCGATGTACTCGTGGGCGCCCTTGTGCTTGGGGTCGATGGCGAGCGCCTTCTCGTAGATCGGGATGGCGGCGGTCGGGTTGCCGTTCTTGCGCGTCGCGTAGGCGAGCCAGTTGTAGGCATCGGCGTTCTTGGCGTCACGCGAGGTCACGCCCTCGAGGAGCGGGATCGCCTTCGCGTACTCGCCTGCCTTGATCGCCTTCACCGCGGCGGTGTACTGGGGATCGTCGGGCTTGGCGGGGGTGCTGGTGGCCCCGTCGCCGCCTCCGCCCCCGGCGGCGCCGGCAATGCCGGACAGCCCGAGCGTGAGGACCGCCGCGAGGACACCCTGGAGCGCGAATCGACGAAGCCATGTGAGCATGAGCAGTCCCTCCCGGAGCGTCAACCGCGGAGGCCGCACGATGGTTCCCCGGTACCGCTGCGTGACGCGCGGAGTCACGGGCGAGCCGGGGCGCCCGGCGTTGCGCACGGCGCGAGCGCTGGTCTATGCTGCTGCCTCGACGGCGACCGGCGGTCGCGCGCGCTTTCCCTCGGCGTTCCCGGAGGACACGATGGCAGAGACGGTGGCTTGGCCCGACGGCGCGCGGTGCGCCATCATGATGACGTTCGACCTCGACGGCGAGAGCCCGTGGATCCACCGTGATCCCGCCCTCGCCGATCGGCCGCTGCACATGTCGATGGGCGCCTACGGCCCCAAGACCGGCATGCCGCGCATCCTCGACCTGCTCGACCGCTACGGCATCAAGACCTGCATCTTCATCCCCGGCTGGATCGTGGAGCGCTATCCCGCCCTCTGCGAGGACATCGTGCGACGCGGTCACGAGGTGGGCCAGCACGGCTACCTCCACGAGAAGCCCTTCTTCATGAAGAGCCGCGAGGAAGAAGAGGAGCTGCTGGTCAAGAGCCTCGACGTCTTCAAGAAGATCCTGGGGGTGAAGCCCCTCGGCTCGCGCACGCCGTCGGCGGATCCGAGCCGGCACACCATGGAGCTGCTCGCCAAGCACGGCTTCGTCTACCACAGCAACGCGCTCGACACCGATCTCCCCTACCGGGTGGAGACCACCCACGGCCCGCTCGTCGAGTTCCCCACCGCGTGGTGCAACAACGACGCGCCGTTCTTCATGTGGAGCTCGGTGCCGCCGGTCGGCAACGGCATCTGGAGCCAGCAGGACGTGTGGGAGATCTGGTCCGAGGAGTTCGAGGGCCTCTACGCGGAGGGCGGCTTCTTCAACTGGCTCGCCCACCCGCAGATCATCGGCCGCACGTCGCGCCTGCGCATGGTGGAGCGGCTCATCCAGCTCATCCTGGGCAAGGGCCGCGTATGGTGGCCCCGGCCCATCGACCTGGCCCGCTTCTGGCTGCAGAAGGCCACCACTGCCGGGCGCGCCTGAGGCCCCGCCGGTGGCCGCCCCGGATCCGGGCCAAGGAGCCCGCGGCATGCGCGTCCTCGCCTCCCTGCTCGCCCTGACCGCGCTCCTCGTCGCCTCGCCCGGCCCCGCGCAGGCGGGCAAGGATACGCTCACCATCGGGATGCCGAGCGACGTCCCGATCTTCGACACCCACAAGGCCACCGGCCTCTACAACGGCAGCATCCTCAACCAGGTGTCGGAGCCGCTGGTGCTGCTCTCCACCAAGGGGGAGGCGCAGCCGTGGCTCGCCGAGTCGTGGGAGCAGTCGAAGGACGGCAAGAGCTGGACGATCAAGCTCCGCAAGGGGATCAAGTTCACCGACGGCACGCCCCTGACCGCCGAGGCGGTCAAGTTCAGCCTGGAGCGCTTCCGGAAGCATTCGATCGGCAAGGCCACCCTCGCCATCGTCGAGAGCATCACCGCGGTCGACGAGCACACCCTGCGCCTCACCACCAAGGCGCCCTACGCGCCGATGATCAATACCCTCGGCTACCACTGGATCGTGGTGTACAGCGAGGCCCAGATCAAGAAGGTGGGCGACGACAACCTGCACACCGCCCCGGTGGGGAGCGGGCCGTTCAAGCTCGTCCACCACAAGCGTGGGCAGGAGGTGCGACTCGAGGCCAACGATCAGTACTGGGCGGGCAAGCCGCGCCTCCGGACCGTGATCAGCCGCCCCTACCCGGATCTCTCCGCGCGCGTGCTCGCGCTCGAGAGCGGCGACGTGGACCTGATCTTCCAGGTGCCCCCCCAGGAAGCGGCGCGCCTGGCCAAGAATCCCAACCTCGCCGTCTTCACCCCGCCCACCGCGCGGGTGATCTGGATGTACCTGAACACCCAGAAGGAGCCGTTCAAGGACAAGCGGGTGCGGCAGGCGCTCTATTACGCCATCGACCGGGCCGCGATCGTGAAGAGCATCTTCGCGGGGACCGCG
>DASZJM010000780.1:0-5300 GCA_035948165.1 Candidatus Methylomirabilota bacterium | reverse complement strand
CACTGGCGATCGGGTCTCCCACCGGGGCCATGACGATAGGAATCGAGCTGGTCGCATTCTTTGCCGCCTGCGCGGCAGGCGTCAGCAGGGCGACGATGACGTCGACGTGGAGGAGAGCCAATTCACCGGCCAGAGCGGCGGCACGGTCGCGGCGGCCATCAGCGGACCGCCACTCGATGACGATATTCTGACCCTCGATGTATCCCTGCTCCTTCAGGCCGTCGCGGATCGCCGCTTGCACGGCTCCGGTCAATTGGGTGCTGGCCAGGACGCCGATCGTGGCCGGCCTGACGGGCCGCTGCGCCTCGGTGGTGACGGGCGCGGCGAGAAGGCCGCCAGCCAGCGTGGCTACGAACGTCCGTCGATCCAATAGGTCTCCGATCAGGCCGGGTCCGCATGAGGACCGGGGGACGTCCAGCCGGGTCGACCTTACTACAGCCGAGTTACTCGCGGGGAGTCACCACGCCGCCGTTCATCGCGCTCTCGGCTCGACTCGTTGACTGCCTACCGTGGAGGATTCATACTCGCGGCCATGGCGAAGTGGCGGGTCCACCCCGACGAGGAGCCGAGCCGGCAGGTGCAGGCGCTGGCCGATCAGGTCGAGCGCGACGGCGGCACGGTGCTGGCGATCTATCAGGAGCCGGTCGGCCAGCACTGGCAGATCTTCGCGCTGCTGCCGATGGACAAGGTGGAGCCGACGCCCTACCAGCGCGATCTCTCCCCCACCCACGCCAAGAAGCTGCAGGACGTGGTCAAGAAGATCGATCGCTTCGTCGACCCGGTGGTGGTCATGTCGCCGCGGCCCGGCGTGTACTGGACTCCGAACGGCAATCACCGGCGAGTGGTCCTCGGCAAGCTCAAGGCCAAGGTCATCCCCGCGATCCTGGTGCCGGAGGCGGAGGTGGCCTTCCAGATCCTCGCCCTCAACACCGAGAAGGCCCACAACCTCAAGGAGAAGTCGCTCGAGGTGATCCGCATGTACCGCGGCCTCGTCGACGAGGCGCCGAGCTCGGGCGAGGAGGGCTACGCCTTCCAGTTCGAGTCGGCCCACTTCATCACCCTGGGCCTGCTCTACGAGCAGAACAAGCGCTTCGCGGGCGGCGCCTTCGCGCCGATCCTCCGGCGCGTCGACAAGTTCCTCAAGGGCCACTTCCCCAAGACCCTGAAGGAGCGCGAGGAGCGGGCCGCCCTGGTGCGCGAGGCCGACGAGGCGCTGGGCGGCGCGGTGGCCCGCATCAAGAAGCGCGGCATCAACCATCCGTACGTGAAGAACTACGTCCTCGCCCGCACCACCCCGCTCACCCGGCAGCGCAAGACGCTCCCCGGCTTCGAGCAGACGTTCCGCAAGCTCGTCGACAACATCGAGGCCTTCGACGTCTCGAAGGTGCGCTACGAGGACATCCAGCGCTCGGCCATCATGGCCGTGCCGGCGGGGTGAGGCGGTGGCCCGCCCGACCAAGCTCGCCGCCGCGGAGATCACCGCGCGCCTGTCCGCGCTCCCCGGCTGGTCGATCACCGGCGGCAAGCTCCACCGCGAGCTGACCTTCGCGGACTTCGCCCAGGCCTTCGCGTTCATGGGCGACGTGGCCCGCGAGGCGGAGGCGCTGCAGCACCATCCGGAGTGGTTCAACGTCTACAACCGCGTGGTGATCGATCTCACCACCCACGACGCGGGCGGCATCACCACCCTCGACTTCGAGCTGGCCCGCCGGGCCGAGGACCTGGCCGGCCGGCGCGCGCGGCCGTCCGCATGACCGGCCGGGTCGCCATCGTCACCGGCGGCACCGGCGCCCTCGGCCAGGCGATCACCGGCGCCCTCCTCGAGGCGGGCGCCCGCGTGGCGATTCCCTACGCGGTCCCCGAGGAGCGCGCCGCCCTCGAGGGGCGCCTGGCCCCCGAGCTCCGCTCGCGTCTGCTGCCCATCGCCACCGACGTGACCGACGAGGGCGCGGTCGCCAAGTTCGTGCAGGCGGTGGTCGAGCGCCACGGGCGGGTGGACGGCCTCGTCAACGCGGTGGGCGGCTTCGCGGGCGGGGACCTGGTGGGGACGCCGCTCGCCGAGTGGGAGCGGATGATGAAGCTCAACCTCACCTCCACCGTGATCGCCTGCCGCGCGGTGCTGCCCGGCATGATCGCGGGCGGCGGCGGGCGCATCGTCAACATCGCCTCGCGCGCGGTGCTGTCGCCCCAGGGCGGCTTCATCGCCTACACCGTCTCCAAGGCCGCGGTCATCACCCTCACCCAGGCCCTCGCCCAGGAGGTGCGGGCGCACCGGATCACGGTGAACGCGGTCCTGCCGAGCACGATGGACACGCCCGCCAATCGCCGCGCGATGCCCGACGCGGACCGCTCCGGCTGGGTCAGCACCGCCGACGTGGCGAGCGTGGTGGCCTTCCTGCTGTCCGATCGCGCGGCCGCGGTCACCGGCGCCAGCCTGACGGTCTGAGGACGACCTCCGGATGGAGCGCTTCGACCTCGTGGTCATCGGGGCCGGCGCCGCCGGGATCGCGGCGGCCAAGACCGCCGCCGACCTGGGGGCGCGCGTCGCCCTCGCCGACCGGGGCCCCCTCGGCGGCCTCTGCGTCAACCGCGGCTGCATCCCCAAGAAGGCGCTCGTCACCGCCGGGCGCGTGCACCGCCTGGTCTCCGAGGCGGCCACCCTCGGCACGGTGCCGGGAGGCGTGCGGCTCGACTGGGGCGCGGTGCAGCGGCGGCAGCGCGAGGTGGTCGAGACCTTCCGCCCCGCGCCGGGCGATCTCGCGAAGCGCGGCATCCGGGTCGCGCTCGGCACCGCGCGCTTCAGCGATCCGCACATCGTGGAGGTCGACGGGCTGCCGCTCGGCGCGGAGCGCTTCGTCATCGCGGCGGGCTCGGAGCCGGTGATCCCCGAGGTGCCCGGGCGCGAGCGGCTCATCACCTCGGACGAGCTCCTCTTCCTGCCCGAGTTCCCGGCCTCGCTCACCTTCATCGGCGGGGGGCCGGTGGCGATGGAGCTGGCCGGCGCGTACGCGGACTTCGGCTCGCGCGTCACGGTGCTGGCCCGCGACGCGGAGATCCTGCCCGGGGTGGACCCCGACGTGGCGCGGATACTGCGCAAGCGCATGGAAGCGCGCGGGGTCACGTTCCGCCTGCAGACCACCGTCAACCAGCTCGCGGCGGACGCGTCGGGGGTGCGCATCGAGTTCGACAGCGCGGGCATGGCGAACCAGATGACGAGCCGCCAGGTGTGCGCGGCGGTGGGCCGTCGCTTCCACCCGCGGAGCCTCGGGGCCGCGCGCATCGGGCTCGAGATGGGCCGGCTCGGCCTGCGCACCACCCCGCACCTGGCCACCTCGGTGCCGCACATCTACGCGGCGGGCGACGCGGCGGGCAACCGCCAGCTCACCCCGGTGGCCGCCCACGAGGGCCGGATCGCCGCGATCAACGCCCTGCGGGGCGACGTGGAGCGGGCCGACGAGGCGGTGATCCCGCAGGTGATCTTCACCACCCCCGAGGTGGGCGTGGTCGGGCTCTCCTACGCGGAGGCGCCCGCGCACGGCATCCAGGCCGCGGTGGCCCGTCACGACGCGCGGGGCAGCAGCAACAGCGTGGCCACCGGGGAGGAGGCGGACTACTTCAAGCTGATCTTCGACCAGGATACCCAGCGGCTCATCGGCGCGCAGATCATCTCGCCGGCCGCGGCCGAGCTGATCCAGCTCTGCGCGCTGGCGATCCGCTCCCGGATCCCCGCCGGGCTGGTGGCCGGCCAGCTCTCGGTCCACCCGAGCCACGGTGAGCGGCTGCTGGGCGCCTTCGGGCCCAGGCCGCACGCGACACCGCCGTCTCCGGAGGGCGTGGGCGTAGTAGAATCCCGCCCGTGAGCCGTCTCTCTCTCCGGCGGGCGGGCCTTCTGCTGATGGCCGCCGCCCTCCTCGCCGGCTGCGCGGGCTCGGGCGGCCGCTCGAGCCGGTCCGCTTCCGCCGACGCCCCCGACCTGCCCCCGCCGCTCCGGACCGTGCTGCGCAACGGCATGCGTCTCATCGTGCAGGAGCACCGCGCCGCCGACATCGTGGCGGTCTACCTCTTCGTGGGCGTGGGCACCCGCCACGAGACCGCGGACCAGCTCGGCTATGCCCACTTCCAGGAGCACATGCTCTTCAAGGGCACCGACAAGTTCGGGCCCGGCTACGTGGACCGGGTGGTGGAGGGCGTGGGCGGCCGGTCCAACGCGGTCACCTCGTTCGACTACACCACCTTCTATCTGATCCTGCCCACCGAGGCCACCGCGACCGGCATCCAGCTCCTCTCCGACATGGCCTTCCGCTCCACGTTCGCCCCCGAGGAGGTCGTCCGGGAGCGCGAGGTGATCTTCGAGGAAGCCCGCATCGAGCAGGACAACCCGCGCTCCGCGATCCTGCGGCAGCTCTACGGCATGGTCTTCCCGGGCCATCCCTACGGCCGTCCGGTGCTCGGCACGCGCGAGACCATGATGGCGGCCACCCAGGAGCGGCTGCGCGTGTTCAATCGCCGCTACTACGTGCCGGAGAACATGACCCTGGTGGTGGCGGGCCCGGTCGAGCCCGGCGCGGTGCGCGCGATGGTGGACCGCTCGTTCGGCCGACCGGTCACGGGCTTCAAGCCGACCCCGCCCCCGGCGCCCCGCCCCATCGGCGCGGGCACGCGGCGATCGGTGGAGCGCTCGGAGCAGCAGGCCCATTTGGCCCTCGGCTGGCAGGCGCCGCGCTCCGACGACGCGGCCGGTGACGCGGTGGACCTGCTCACCACCATCCTGGCCGGCACCGAGAGCTCCCGGCTGGCCCGACGGCTGCGCGACGACGAGCGGCTGGTCTCGAGCGTGACCATGAGCTACTCGGCCCTGGTCGGGGGCGGGATCGTGAGCCTGCGGGCCGACCTCGAGGCCAAGGACGTCGACCGCGTGGAGCAGATCGTCCTCGAGGAGGTCGCGAAGATCCAGGCGACCGGACCCACCGAGGAGGAGCGGCAGCTCGCGGTGACCAAGTTCGAGTCGCAGCACGCCTTCGACACCGAGACCTCCGAGGGCCTCGCCTACGCCTACGGCCTGGCCGAGACCACCTGGAACCTCGAGGCGGAGCTGCGCTACGTGGAGCGCCTCCGCAAGATCACCCGCGAGCAGATCCGCGAGGCGGCCCGGCGCTTCCTGTCGCGCAGCGACTACGCGCGGCTGGCCTTCGTGCCGAAGGCGTCTCGATGAGCCGGCCCGGGGCGACGCGCGGGCTCGGCGCGGTCGGCGTCGCCCTCCTGCTCGCGCTGATCGCCGTCCCCGCGCGGGCCGACGCGCC
>DASZJM010000779.1:0-10011 GCA_035948165.1 Candidatus Methylomirabilota bacterium | reverse complement strand
TCGAGGCGGGCGATCTTGACGCCGCCCGGCGTGGTGGCGTGGACGAAGCGGCCGTCGCCCAGGTAGATGCCGTTGTGTCGCAGGCGGTCGAAGAAGACGAGGTCGCCCGGGGCCAGCGCGTCCCGGGGCACCGGCGTGCCGTAGCGGAACTGCTGGGCCGCGTTGTGGGGGATGGTGATCCCGACGCGGGAGTAGACGTACGAGACCAGGCCCGAGCAGTCGAAGCCGGACGGGCTCGCGCCCGACCAGACGTACGGCGCGCCGAGGTACGCGGTGGCGATCCGCGCGACGGTCGCGCCCCGCCCATCGGCCGGGGTTTCGACCGGCGGCGTCGTGCTCATCGCCCCGGGCGCGTAGTCCCGCGGATCGAGAACCGTCTTCGAGCACGCCGCGCTCGCGAGTAGCAGGCTCACGAGCGCGATCGCACGGCCGGTGGCGTTCACGTGCGTCACGCTACCACGGCCGGCGGCGCGGCCCAAAACTCGGCGCCCGCCGCGGGCCGGTTGCCCGGCCCGGCGGGCGTCCTGCCCGGATACGCGCAACCGATGCTCACCGCGACGGCCATTTACGCCGCGATGCGGCGATGGCGCAGCGATTGCTCAGTGACCCGTCCGGCTGATCGGCTGGCGGGCGGGCAATGCCGCGGGCTGCGGTCGACTCGAGATGGAGGCCGATCATGGCGTGGCGAGCACGGTGGGTGGTGGCGATCCTGGTGGGCACGCTGGCGCTGGCCCGCGTGGCGGGCGCGCAGACCGAGGTGGCGGCGACGCTCAGCGTGCTGGCGGGGCCGGTCGCGCGGGTTCCCGCGGGGGTCAATGCCCCGGAGCCCGGGGTGAGCGGCATGAACCTGGCGGAGGGCGACCGGATCCGGACCGGCGCGGGAAGCATCGCGCTGATCACGTTCCTCAACGGCACCACCGTCACCGTGCTGCCGGAGTCCGAGGTGACCGTGAAGCAGGCCACGATGGAGCGCGGCACCAGCGGGATGCGCCTCTTCATCCACGCGGGCCGCGTGTGGGCGCGCGTGGTCCAGGCGGCCGGCAGCCGATCGGTCCTCACGCTCGAGTCGAACGACTACAGCGCGACGGCGCGCGACGGGCTCATCGGGGCCGAGCGCGCCGCGGAGGGCTTCGTCTGCTGGACGCGACGCGGGGTGATGACGATCAACAACGGCCTGGGCCAGAGGGAGGCGGTGCTGATGGCGGGGCAGCGGGCATGGGCGCGGCCCGGATGGCCCGTCACTCCCGAGCCCTTCGTAGCCGGGACGAGCACGCTTGCGGTGGAGTCGTCAGGCCCAGTCGTCCCATTTCTACAGATGCCCGACGGCCGCGTCTCGGCCGGCTTCCTGGCCGAGGACGTCGAGGTCAACCACGTGTTCGGCTCGCTCACCGCGAGCCGTGGCGCCCAGCGCTTCATCGTCGAGGTCCCGGCCGGCGCCGAGGGCGACTACACGCTGATCCTCACCGGAGTGGGAGCGGGTCCGTTCACCGCGCGGGTCTCGACCCGCTACGCGGGATTCCGCGTGTCCAAGCACGAGCTCGCCGGCGAGGCCCGGCCGGGCGAGCGCCAGGTCACGCGAATCGCCCAGCAGGTGAAGGGGGACGATCCGCGGACCGCGCGGGTCGTCGGCACGAGCGTCGAGGGCCTGCGGGTCCTCGACGGCGACGACCCGGCCGCAGTGGTCGCGGCGCCGCGGCGCGCGCCCCGGGTCAACTGACCGAGTCTTGGACACCGGGCCCGATCGGGCGTTCAATGAGCCCGGGAGGGCCCGGAACCATGGCGACCGGTCGGTTCGTGATCGTCGGCGCCTCGCTGGCGGGAGCCAGCGCGGCGACCGCGCTGCGGGACGGCGGCTTCGAGGGTGAGCTGACCCTGATCGGCGAGGAGACGCGGCCGCCCTACAGCCGGCCGGGGCTCTCGAAGGGCTACCTCCGCGGCCAGGAGAGCTTCGAGGCCCAGCTGGTCAACCCGGCCGCCGACTACGAGCGCCGGCGCATCACGGGGCGCCTCGGGGCGCGAGCGACCCGGGTGGATCCCGCGCGCCGCGTGGTCGAGCTGGCGGGGGGCGAGGCGGTCGGCTACGACCGGCTGCTGGTGACCACCGGCGGCCGCAATCGCAGCCCTCGCACGCCAGGCGCGGACCTGCCCGGCATCTTCCAGCTCCGCACCGTCGAGGAGTGCGACCGCATCCGGGCCGCGGCCCGGGCCGGCGCCCGCGCGGTGGTCGTGGGCATGGGCTTCATCGGCTCGGAGGTGAGCGCGTCGCTCCGCCAGATGGGCGTGGCGGTGTCGGTCGTCGAGGGCAATCCGGTCCCGCTCGCCCGGGCGCTGGGCCCCGAGGTCGGCGCGGTGCTGGCCGCCATCCACCGCGACCACGGGGTCGAGCTGGTGCTCGGCGACTCGGTCGCCGCGTTCGAGGGCGCGGGCCGCGTCGAGCGGGTGCGTACCGGCAAGGGCCGGGTGCTTCCCTGCGACTTCGTGGTGGCGGGCATCGGGATCGTGCCCAACCAGGAACTGCTCGCCGAGGCCGGGGCCCAGGTGGACAACGGCGTGCTGGTCGACGCGCAGTGCCGCACCTCGCTGCCGGACGTGTACGCGGCGGGCGACGTGGCCAACCACCAGCACCCGCTCTTCGGGCGCCTGCGCGTGGAGCACTGGAACAACGGGCTCCACCACGGCCAGGCCGCGGCGCGGGCCATGCTGGGCGGGACGGAGCCCTACGACTACGTCCACTCGTTCTGGTCGGATCAGTACGAGCACCTCATCGAGTACGTGGGCTTCGCCGCCACGTGGGACCGGCTGGTGTTCCGGGGCAAGCCGGAGAGCCGCAAGTTCCTCGGCTTCTACCTGAAGGACGGCGTGCTGCTCGCCGCGGTCGGCCTCGACCGGGGCGGCGACCCGGAGGACCCGAAGGCCGACAGCGAGCTCAAGATCGTGGCTGGGCTGATCCGCCGGCGCGCCCGCGTCGACCCCGCGCGCCTGGCCGACGAGACGGTGGATCTGGCGCGCGTGGCCTCCGCCTGAGCCCCGTCCGTTTGCCGCCCCGCGGTGGTAAACTCTCGAACATCATGAGCTTCGACTACGGCAAGTACTTCGGCGAGATCCGGCTGACCCACGACCTCCTCTCGAAGAGGGAGGAGCGGACCTGGCTGCTGAAGCCGCCCCGGGACGGCGAGCGCCACGACGTGGTCCTCTACCTGGGCTGCAACGTGCTGCGGACCTCGCACCTGGTGGAGACGGTGGCGGCGGTGTTCGACCGCCTGGGGCTCGACTACGTGGCCGCGGGCGGGCCGACCTACTGCTGCGGCATCCAGCACCACCGCCGCGGGCAGGAGGCCTCGGGCGAGCGCTACGCCAACCACACGGTGGAGCTGCTGCAGTCGATGGCCCCGCGCGAGGTCGTCATGTGGTGCCCGTCCTGCATCCAGTTCTACGACGAGGTGCTGCAGGCCGACCTGCCGTTCCCGAAGCGCCACACCGCCGAGTTCCTCGCCGACTGTCTCGACCGCGGGCTCTTCACCTTCACCCGGCGTGTCGAGGCCACCGTGGCGCTGCACTACCACAACGCGACCGAGGCCCGGGCGCGCGAGGGGCGGGCCGCGCGGCGGCTGCTCGAGGCGGTGCCCGGCATCACCGTGGTCGACTTCGAGCCGGACGCCCGGTGGGGGCGCACCTGCACGCCGGCGCTGCAGGAGCAGCTCGGGCCCGCGGTGTGGCGACAGATGGCGCTCGACGACATCGACCGGGCGCGCGCGGCGGGCGCCACGCACCTGGCCGGCATCTATCACGGATGTCATCGCGACCAGTGCCGGTTCGAGCGCGAGCGGCCGATCGTGGTCGAGCACTATCTCACGCTCTTCGCGCGCGCCCTCGGCATCGAGTTCGAGGACACCTACAAGAAGTACATGCTCATGGGCGACCCCGACCGGATCCTCGAGGACGCGACCCCGTGCATGGCCGCCAACGGCGTGGATCCCGACCGGGCCCGCGGGCTCGTCATCAAGACGTTCGGCGGCTCATGAGCGGCGACGCGGCGGCGGGAGCCCCACGCGCGCGGATCGAGTTCGCCCCCGCGGACGACGTGGCGATCCGCTACATGGATCGCACGCGCGAGTACTACCAGGCGCTCGGCTTCGCCCCGTACCGCTGGGCCCACTTCACCGACGCCCCGTTCACTCCGCTCGCGGCCCCGCTCACGCGGGCCCGCGTTGCCCTGATCACGACCGCGGCGCCCTTCCAGCCCGAGGCCGGTGACCAGGGGCCGCGCGCGCCCTACAACGCGGCGGCCAAGTTCTACCAGGTCTACTCCGCCCCGGTCGACGCCAAGCCCGACCTCCGCATCTCGCACGTGGGCTACGATCGGGCCAACACGGTGCCGGAGGATCTCGACGCCTACTTCCCGCTCGCCCGCCTGCACGACGCGGTCGCGGCCGGCCGCATCGGTGGTCTCACCGCGCGCTTCCACGGGGCGCCGACCAACCGGAGCCACCGGGTGACCATGGAGACCGACGCGCCCGAGCTGCTGCGCCGCTGCCGCGAGGACGGCGCCGACGTGGCGGTGCTCGTCCCCAGCTGACCGGTCTGCCACCAGACCGTGGGTCTGGCCGCTCGGCATCTGGAGGCCAACGGCATCCCGACCGTGATCATGGGCTGCGCCAAGGACATCGTCGAGCACTGCGGGGTCCCGCGCTTCGTGTGGAGCGATTTCCCGCTCGGCAACTCGGCGGGGCGTCCCTTCGACCGGCACTCACAGGCGCAGACCCTCGAGCTGGCCCTCCGCCTGCTCGAGAGCGCGCCCGCGGCGCGGACCACGGTGGCCTCGCCGCTCCGCTGGCCCGCCGAGGGCTGGAAGCAGCGCTACCTCGACGTCGGAAAGCTTTCGCCCGAGGACATCGAGGAGCGGCGCAAGGAGTTCGACGTGGTGAAGGCGGTGGCCAAGGTCAAGCGCGAGGCGGTGTGACCAAGCCGTTCGCGGGCGTCCGGATCCTCGACTTCACTCGCTACCTCGCCGGCCCCTACGGCACCTACCAGCTGGCCCTCCTGGGCGCCGACGTCATCAAGATCGAGTCCCACGAGGGCGACGAGACGCGCATCTCCCCCGCCGACCGCTCGTGGGCCGAGCGGAAGATGGCTCCGTCGTTCCTCTCCATGAACGGCAACAAGCGCTCGATCACCCTCGACCTGCGCCGCAAGGAGGCGATCGAGGTCGTCAAGCGCCTGGTGGCCGGCGCCGACGTGGTGTGGGAGAACTTCCGCGGCGGGGTGATGGATCGCCTTGGGCTCGGCTACGAGGCGCTCTCCGCGATCAACCCGCGCCTCATCTACTGTGGGGTATCCGGTTTCGGCCGCACCGGGCCCGAGACGGCCACCGCGGCCTTCGACGGCAAGCTGCAGGCGATGTCCGGGATCATGTCGATCACCGGCGAGCCCGCCGCCGGCCCGACGCGCGCGGGCTTCGCGCTCTGCGACACCATCGGCGGCATCACCGCGGCGCTGGCGGTGGCGAGCGCGCTCTACCAGCGCACCCACACCGGCCGCGGCCAGCTGGTGGACGTGGCGATGCTGGACGCGGCGCTGGCCTTCATCGCGGGGCCGGTGTCCGAGTACACGGTGGCCGGCGTCGAGCAGCGCCAGATCGGGAACGGCTCGGTGAGCCGCAAGCCCACCGCGAGCCGTTTCCGCTGCGGGGGCGGGTACATCGTGCTGGCGGTCCTGACCGAGAAGCAGTTCCAGGGTCTGATGAAGACGATCGGCCGCCCCGACGCGCTCGCCGACCCGCGCTTCAAGGACTGGCCGTCCCGCACCGCCAACGAGCCCGCGCTGCGCCAGATCATCGAGGAGGCGCTGGCCTCGGAGGATCCGCGCGCGTGGGAGGCGCGCCTCACCGCGGCCGACGTGCCCTGCGGCTCCATCTGGAAGGTGCACGAGATCGTCGACCACCCGCAGCTCGAGCACCGCGACGTGCTCCAGACCATCGACTCGCGCTACGGGCCGATGCGCCTGGTCGGCGCCGGCTTCCGGCTGGAGCACGGCGGCCCGGGCATCGACCGGGAGCCGCCGACGCTCGGCGAGCACACCGACGAGATCCTGAAGGAAGCCGGCTACGGCGCCGAGGAGATCGAGCGGCTCCGTCGCGACGGCGTGGTCTGAACGACCGATCATGAGCGCCGCGCTGGGTGAGGGGCTCGTCCGCACCGACCGGCACGCCACGTTCTACCTCGAAGCGGGCGCCGCCGCTGCGCCCCTGATCGTCTTCGTGCACGGCTGGCCCGAGCTGTCGCTCTCCTGGCGTCACCAGCTGCCCTGCTTCGCCGGCCTCGGCTTCCGCGCGGTGGCCCCGGACATGCGCGGCTACGGGCGCTCCGGCGTCTACCGTCGCCACGAGGACTACGCCCTCGAGCACGTGGTGCGCGACATGATCGAGCTGCTCGACGGCCTCGGGCGTGAGAAGGCGGTCTGGGTCGGCCACGACTGGGGCAGCCCGGTGGTGTGGAGCCTCGCGAGCCATCACCCGGAGCGCTGTTGGGGCGTGGCCAACCTCTGCGTGCCCTATCTCAAGAGCGGGTTCGCGCCGGCCAACGTGATCCCGCTCGTGAACCGGACGGTCTACCCGGAGGCCCAGTACCCGGCGGGACAGTGGGACTACATGCTGTTCTACGAGGAGCAGTTCGAGAAGGCGTGCGCCGCCTTCGACGCGGACCCGCGCCTGACCGTCAAGGCCCTCTTCCGCAAGGGGAGCGCCTCCGGCAAGGGCAAGCCCTCGCGGACCGCCACCGTCCGCAAGGACGGCGGCTGGTTCGGCGGCACCGGTCGTGCCCCGGACGTGCCGCGGGACGCCGACGTGGTCACCGACGAGGAGCTCGACGTCTATGCCGAGGGGCTGGCCCGCAATTCGTTCTTCGGGCCCGACTCCTGGTACATGAACGCCCAGCGCAACATCGAGTACGCGAAGCGGGCGAAGAACGGCGGGGTCATCGACCTGCCGGTGCTGTTCCTGCACGGCGACTACGACTACACCTGCGAGACGGTCGATTCAAGGCTGGCGGAGCCGATGCGGCGCGACTGCCGCAACCTCAGCGAGGTGGTGGTGGCCTCGGGGCACTGGATGGCGCAGGAGAAGCCGCGGGTGGTGAACGCGGCGCTGGCGCGGTGGCTCGTGAGCGAGCTGCCCGAGGTGTGGCCGGTGGCGCCCCAGAAGTCCAGTTGAGAAGGTCTGGCTGACGGGGAGGAGCGACATGCTGCGCACGCGGATCTGCGAGCTCCTGGGCATCGAGCACCCGATCGTCCTGGGCGGCATGGGGACGGGCACGTCGCCGGCGCTGGTCGCCGCGGTTTCTGAGGCCGGCGGTCTCGGCGTGCTGGGCGCGACCCAGCACGGGCCGGCGGAGATGGCGCGCGAGGCGGCGGCCATCCGGACGCTGACCGGCAAGCCCTTTGGCCTGAACCTGCTGCTGTTCCGCGAGCGGCCCGAGCAATATGACGGCCTCCTGGCCGCGCGGCCTTCTGTGGTCTCCACCGCGTGGCCCAACCTCGACCAGGACCTCGCCGGCTACGTCTCGCGGGCGCACGCGGTAGGTGCCCGCTTCATGCACATGGTCTCCACGGTGGCCGAGGCGAAGGCGGCGGCCCGCGCCGGCGCGGACGTGATCGTCGCCCAGGGCACCGAGGGCGGCGGCCACGTGGGCGTGATGGGCACCATGCCGCTGGTCCCGATGGTGGTGAGCGCGGTGGCGCCGGTCCCGGTGCTGGCCGCCGGCGGGGTGGCGGATGGCCGCGGGCTCGCGGCCGCGCTGGCCCTCGGCGCCGACGGCGTGCTGCTCGGCACCCGTTTCCTGGCCAGCGACGAGGCGCCGATCGCCAAGGGCTTCAAGGACGCCATCGTGGAGAGCGACGGCCACGACACGCTGGTCACCGACATCCCCGACGTCGCGCACGGCCAGGTGTGGCCCGGCGCCTACGTGCGCGTCCGGCGCAACCGGTTCATCGAGGAGTGGATGGGACGCGAGAACGAGCTGCGCCGGCACAGAGCCGAGGTGAGCGCGGGCCTCCGCACGGCGGCCAAGGCCGGCGATCCCGACCGCGGGGCGGTCATGCTCGGCCAGACCGCGGGCCTCATCGACCGCGTCGAGCCGGCCGGGGACCTGGTGCGGCAGATCAGCCGCGACGCCGAGGCCATCCTGCGCGAGCGCCTGCCGCGCCTGCTCGGGTGAGTGCGCCCATGACCGAGAAGCGGCCGGCCAGCGCGTCGCGGGGCATGGTGGTCACCAACCATCCGCTCGGCTCCGCGGCGGGGGCGGAGATGTTGGCCGCGGGCGGCAACGCGGTCGACGCCGCGATCGGCGCGCTCTTCGCGCTGACGGTGGTCGAGCCGATGATGGTCGGCATCTTCGGCGCGGGCATGACGCACCTGCGGCTCGCGGACGGTCGACACCTGGTGATCGACAACTACACCACCGCGCCCGCCGCCTCGCGCCCCGACATGTACCGGCCCATCTCCGACGCCTGGCCGGACTACCTCCTGGCGGAGGGCGACCTCAACCTGATCGGGCCGCTCTCGGTGGGCGTGCCCGGCACGCTGATGGCGTGGTCGCAGGCGGTGAGCCGCTTCGGCCGCCTCGACCTGGAGACGGTGATGCAGCCCGCGATCCGCCACGCCGAGCGGGGCTTCCGGGCCACCCCGTACCTGGCGGACGCGGTGCGGGAGTCCGCACGCGACCTGGCCCGCTTCCCGGAGAGCGCGCGGACGTTCCTGCCCGGCGGCGCGCCCATCAACGCCGGCGACCTGATCGTGATGGCCGAGTACGCGGCGACCCTGCGTCACGTCGCGGCCAAGGGGCCGCGCGTGCTCTACGGCGGCGATCTCGGCGCCACGGTGGCCGAGTACATGCGCCGCGCAGGCGGCATCATCACTCTGGAAGACCTGGCCGGCTACGAGACCATCGAGCGGCAGCCGATCCGCGGCCGCTACCGCGGCTACGAGGTCACCGGGCCGCCGCCGCCCACTGCGGGCGGCCTGCACCTGATCGAGATGCTGAACGTCCTGGAGGGCTTTGATCCGCGCGCGCTCGGCTTCGGCAGCGTGGAGTACTTCCACCTGATCGCCGAGATCCTGAAGATCGGCTTCGCGGACCGCAACGCGTGCACCGGCGATCCCGCCTTCGTGGACATCCCGATCGCGCGGCTGCTCTCGAAGGAGCACGCGGAGGCCCGGCGGGGCCAGATGCGCGCGGATCGCGCGAGCGAGTACGCGCCGATGCTCCAGGGGGCCCTGCGCGATCCCGCCGCCGGCGTGGCCGCGGGCTCGGCCCACACCACCCACGTCACCACCGCGGACGCGAACGGCAACGTGGTAGCCATGACCCAGACCATCAACAACCTGTTCGGCGCGAAAGCCACCGTGCCCGGCACCGGGATGCTGCTCAACAACACCATGGCCCTCTTCGACCCGCACCCGGGTATGCCCGCCTCCGTCGCCCCCGGCAAGCGGGTGACCAGCAGCATGGCGCCGACCATCGTGCTGCGCGACGGGCGGCCGGCGTGGGCGCTCGGCCTGCCGGGGGGCGTGCGCATCTTCACGTCTGTCTTCCAGGCGCTGGTGAACTTGATCGACCACCGCATGAGCTTGCAGGAGGCGGTGGAGGCCCCGCGTATCTGGAGCCAGGGCCAGGAACTCGAGGTGGAGCAGGACGTCCCGGCCGCGGTGCGGGACAGATTAGCCGCCCGGGGTCATCGAATAGTGGCGGTGGGCGGAGTCGCGGGCGGGATGAACGCGGTGCAGTTCAACCCCGACGGCACGCCGATCGGGGTGGGTGGCGGGCTCGCGCGCCCGGGCAGCCGCTTCCGCCCCGACGCCAACCGCCGCGCGACGTAGAGGGCGGGGCTAGCCCTTCGCTCCCGCCGCCGCGCGCTCCATCAGGTCCTTCGCGCCGGCCTGGATCCACGGAAAGAAGCTGGTCATGATGCAGCGGACGCCGAGGCGCGTGTAGCGCTCGACGTTGCCGGAGTTGACCA